>NZ_JBYTEN010000015.1:0-100828 GCF_058790595.1 Sphingomonas sp. EU05-FHT14C10
CCGCTCCCCCACCCGGCCTCCCATCTAGGGTACACTGAGTGGGAGGCCGGGTGGGGGAGCGGGCCGGCGCCGTGCCGGATCCAGCTTCACCCCGCGTGCGGATTTGCTGCCGAGGGATGGAGCGCGCAGGCGGCGGTGCCGGCGAGGACCATCAGGCCCGCGAGCAGCAGCGGCGCAACGAGGCCGACATGCAAGAGGAGCAGCGCGCCGATCGCCGCGCCCGCGAAGATCGCGACGACGCTGCCCGCGCGCCGCGCCCAGTTGGGATCGCCGCCGCCCGCGAGGCGCGAGTCCGCCGCGAGGCCCGTGAGAGTCAGCGTCAGCACGGTGGTGGTGAGGTCGGGGATCTTGAGCTGGCGGATCGTCGCGTTGCGGAAGCCCATGGCGAGCGCGGTCAGCGCGATGATCGCGAGGATGTGCGATTGCGGCGCCTGCGCGGCGACGTCGATCCCCGGCGCGATCGCCGCCGCCGCCCAGAATAGCGCAGCCTCGATCAGCGCGGCGACGATCAGCCAGCGGCGCAGCGGCAGCCCGGCATGCGCCTTGCCCGTCCGCCCCCCGACCAGCGCGCCGACGAGGAACGCGCCGAGCGCGACGAGATAGGGCGCGACCGAGAAGCCCGGCGCACGCGCCGCCGCGAACCCGAGAAAGACGATGTTGCCCGTCATGTTCGCAGTGAAGACCTTGCCCAGCCCGAGCACGCTGATCGCATCGACCAGCCCCGTCGTCACCGACAGGAACAGCAGCAGCCAGGGGAGCGGTGAGGCAGGCGTGGCGGGGGGCTGAGGCGTCATGATGCGTTCCCTTTCAGAACCGGAAATTGCTTTCGAGCCCGATCATGCGGATCGTGCGCGCGGGGCCGGTCTCGCGGATGAACGCGCCCGGCTGGAAGAAGGAGAGCGAGGCCGACAGTTCGAGCTCGGGCGTGGCGAGCCATGACAGCGTCGCTTCGGCTTCCTTGCCGATGAAGCGCGCGTCGCTGCCCGCGCCGCTGCGGATCAGGTGACCGGGAATGTCGTAGATGCCGTCGCCCTTGCTCTGGCGCCAATAAGCCATGCCGACGATGCCGAAGCCGACGCCGCGCCCGAGATCGAAACCGCCGCCGAGATGGGTGTTGATGATGTTGTAGGGGCCGATCGGCGACAACTCGCCGAAATATTTGCCCTTGGGAAACATGGCGTTGAAGGTCTGGAGCCGGGGATCGTCGCGATTGCGGTCGCCGCTGACGATGTTGGCGCGCAGCGTCACCTGCGGCTTGAGCGGCGCGGCGGGGAAGGATCGGACGAGTTCGGTGCCCAGCGTCCAGGCGCTGATCGAGGCGCCGGCGAAATGGCCGAACTGATAGGCGCCCTCGACATTCCAGCGCCAGTCGCCCGCCACGCCGAAGCTGCGCAGCCCGAGCGTGTGGCGCGTCTCGATCCCGGCACCCTGATCGAAGGCGGCGCGGCTGTTGCGATAGCCGAGATAATAGAGATCGATGCCCGTCGCCGCCGATCCGCCGAGCGTCCGCGTGGCATAGGCGCCCCACAGCTTGCGCGTCGACGAGGTGCGATCGTCGAAGCTGCCGCCGCGTGCGTCGACGGGCCGGACATAGAGAAAATTGATCGTCGCGCGGCCGCTGTGGAAGATCGCGCGGCCGCCATCGAAGCCGAGCGGGACGTTGGGACCATAGCGCGTACCGACCAGCCTTTCGGTGCCGAGCCCGATCAGCTCGCGCCCGGCGCGCAGGCGCAGGCTTGCATCGTCGCCGACCTTGATCAGGACATCGCCGAATCCCTGGAGCAGATCGACGCGCGTCTGATCGACCGGGCTGGCCGAGGGCTTCACCCCCGCCGCGTAAGCGATGATCGGCTGGACGAAAGCGCGCACCGTGCCGACATGGAGATCGGCATAGGGCATGGCGCGCGCCCACAGATAGCCATTGTCAGGCGCGTCCGCCCCGCCCCACAGATTGTCGCGATAATCCTCGTAGCGCAGGCGAATCTCGGTGCCGGTGGTGAGATAGGCCGAGCCGGTCTGATCGAGCGGGATATATTTGAAACGCTCGGTCCAGCGGCCGGTGCGCTTCGCAGGATCGGCGAGGTCGGACCAATCCTCATTATAGCGTTCGGTGGTGAGCACGGGGGGCTTCCACGGCTCGACAAGCTGCGCCGCCGCCGGAGCTGCGAACAGCAAGGCCGCGATGATGCCCCCCCCGATACGCATCAGCCGCCCCGCTTCGCCCGCCAGTGGACCAGCGCGACGAGGATGAAACCGCCGATCAGGCCGAGATGCTCGAAGAAAGCATTGGTCGCCATGAAGCGCTCCGCCCCTTCCATCGTCCAGAAGGCATTGGCGGTGAAGGCGGCCAGCAGCGTGAAGACGCCGAGCATCCCCGCCCCCAGCCAGACCAGCCGGCCCGACAGGATGAGCGCCGGGCCGATCAGCTCGACCGCGATCGTCAGCCCCGCCCACAAGGCGGGCGGGTTCATGCCGAAATGCGCCTGCTCGGCCACCGCGCCCTGCCAGTCGGCGAGTTTGACGATGCCGCCGAGCAGATAGGCGCCGACCAGCGCGAGGCGCGCGACGAACCATGTCGCGGGCCAATCGAGGATATGGCCGACGAAGCGGGGCGCGCCCGTCACTTGCCCTGTCCGCTGTGGATTTCGGCAATATAGCCGCCGGGAAACTGGACCATCGCGGCCTTGCGCGCGCCATCGGTCCACGGACCCGCGAGCAGGGTGACGCCGGCGGCCTTCGCCTTGTCGAGCGTCGCGGCGAGATCGGCGACTTCATAGCCCGTCATGTCGCGCCCGAACGGCCAGGCAAGCTGACCATTGGAGACGAGGACGACCATCTTGCCATAGCCCGAGTCGATGCGGACGCGGCGGATCGTCTTGCCCGGCTGGCCGACCTCGTCGCCGGGCGCGGCTTTCTCGTCCGAGACGATGCGTCCGTGGGCGAAGGCGGTCCAGCGGCCGATGAAGGCATCGGCAGCGTCGGCAGTGAGATAGATGCGGTTTTCAGGGATAGTGCCGAGCGGCGCGTAGCTGGGCTTGGTGGTGTGCCAGTAAAGCTGCATGTTCACCCCGCCCGGCCACTGGATCAGCGCGTCGCGGCCGATGGGATCGGGGAAGGTTTCGACCAGCCGGGTCGCGCCATGCTTCACCGCCGAAGCGACGGCGGCGTCCATGTCGCTCACCAGATAACCGGTGCGTTCGGCGCCGAAGGGATAGGGAATGGGCGTCTTGAAGCCGAAGACCGAGATGGTGCCGGCAGGCGTCAGGGCAAGCTGCGACATGGTCTGGCTGGGCGTCGGCGTGACCTGAAACACGCCCTGCTTGCTCGCGGTGCCACCGAAGGTCGCGACGAAGCTGGCGACGAAGCGATCGAAATCGGCGGCGTCCACATAGACATGGGTGGTGTCATATTGCGCGCCGACCGCATAGCCGGCGGTGGCGGCGGGCGCGGGTGCGCGCGCGATGGCGGGCGTCGCGGCAGGGGCGCCGAGGGTGATCGCGGCAGCGGCGAAAAGCAGCGTGAGGCGGTTGGTCTTCATCAGACGGGCTCCTTGGATCGAAAGTGACGAGGGTCAGACGGCCCAGCAGCCGCAGCCGAGCGCGCCCCAGAAGCTCTGGACGTCGGCGGCGGGGACATCCGCGCCGAGTGCGGCGGCATGATCATGGCCATGGACGCTGCAGGCCGAATGGCAGCCGCAGGCCGACGCCATCTTCTGCGCGGTTTCCGGCGCCCGGTAATAGCCGCCAAAGGTCGCGACCGGCGACCAATCGGGCATCGGCCGGGGCAGCGCGGGGGCGAGCGGCGCATAATCGCCCTCGCCATGGACCACCTTGCCGCCGAGCAGGGTCAGCACCGAACGGATGCCGACGATGCGATCCTCGGGCACCGAGAAATAATCGTCCGAGAGCAGGACAAGATCGGCGAGCTGGCCGGCCTTGACCTGACCCTTCTTGCCGACTTCGTTCGAGAACCAGGTGTTGGCTTCGGTCCAGAGCCGGAGCGCGGTCTCGCGATCGAGGCGGTTGGCGACGGGATAGAGGCGCGTGCCGCCGACCGTCTTCGAGGTGACGAGCCAGGACAGCGACACCCAGGGATTGTAGCTGGCGACGCGCGTGGCATCGGTGCCCGCACCGACCTTCAGCCCCGCCGCCATCATCCGCTTGATCGGGGGCGTGCGCTCGGCGGCCTTCGCGCCATAGCGCTCGATGAAATATTCGCCCTGATAGGCCATGCGGTGCTGGACGGCGATGCCGCCCCCAAGTGCGGCGATGCGATCGATGTTGCGGTCGCTGATCGTCTCGGCATGGTCGAAGAACCAGTTGAGCCCTTCGAGCGGGACGTCGCGATTGACTTTCTCGAACACGTCGAGCGCGCGGCCGATCGTCTCGTCATAAGTCGCATGAAGGCGCCAGGGCCAGCGCCGTTCGGCAAGCAGGCGGACGACGGGTTCGAGATCACTTTCCATATTCGCCGGCATGTCGGGCCGGGCGACGCGGAAATCCTCGAAATCGGCCGCCGAATAGACGAGCATCTCGCCCGCGCCATTGTGGCGATAGGTGTCGTCGCCGTCGCCGGGCTTCACCTTGGTCGACCAGGTGGCGAAATCCTTCAGCTCTTCCTTCGGCTTCTGCGTGAAGAGGTTGTAGGCGATGCGCAGCGTCATCTCGCCGTCGCGGTGAAGTTCCTCGATGATCTGATAATCGTCGGGATAATTCTGATAGCCGCCGCCCGCGTCGATCACGCTGGTGACGCCCAGCCCGTTCAGCTCGCGCATGAAATGGCGGGTCGAATTCTTCTGATAGTCGGCCGGCAGCTTCGGCCCCTTGGCGAGCGTCGCGTAGAGGATCGTCGCATTGGGCTGGGCGAGCAGCAGGCCGGTGGGATTGCCGGCGGCGTCGCGGAGGATCTCGCCGCCCGGCGGGTTGGGCGTATCCCGGGTATAGCCGACGACGCGGAGCGCGGCGGCATTGAGCAGCGCGCGATCATAGAGGTGGAGGATGAAGACCGGCGTATCGGGGGCGACGGCGTTGATCTCCTCGATCGTCGGCAGGCGCTTCTCGGCGAACTGATGTTCGGTGAAGCCGCCGACGACGCGCACCCATTGCGGCGCGGGGGTGTTGTCGACCTGCTTCTTGAGCATCGCCATCGCGTCGGCGAGAGTCGGCACGCCTTCCCAGCGCAGCTCCATATTATAGTTGAGCCCGCCGCGGATGACGTGGATGTGGCTGTCGATCAGGCCGGGGATCAGGCGGCGGCCGCCTGCGTCAATCACCGTCGCGGCAGGTGCTGCGGCGCGCACCTCCTGCTCCGAACCGACGGCGAATATCTTGCCGCTGCGGATGGCGACGGCCTCCGCCTGCGGATTGGCGCGATCGAGCGTCGTGACCTTGGCGTTGACGATGATGAGATCGGTCTGCGGCATGGCGAGGGTTCCGGTGGCTGAGGCCGCAGCGGCGGCAATGGGGGCGGCGGCGACGCCGGCAAGCGTCTGGCGGCGGGTCAGGCGGTTCATGCGCGGTCCTTCTCGGCTTCGTCCTTCGCCGTCACCGGCAGGCCGAGTATCTTCTCGGCGCAATCGGTGCGGACAAAGGCGATCGCATCCTGCCCGGCGACGAGCTTCTTTGCGATGGGAAGCATCTGTTCGCCGACGAGCATGCCGAGCAGGCCGAGCAGGGCGATGGCGGGGGGAGCGGGAGAACGGACCCCCATCAGGCTATAGACGATGCCGACGATCAGGCCGGCGCCGAGCGAGAGCAGATAGGGCTTCATGTCCGTCCTCCCTTCGTTACGGTTCAGTCGCGGGCGAAGGCGAGCAGATCGGCGTTCAGGCGATCCTGGTTGATCGTCGGAATGGCGTGCGGGGCGCCTTCGTAGATCGACAGCGTAGCATGAGGCGCGATCTCCACCGCGCGCTTTGCGGTGATGTCGATCGGCACGACATGGTCGGCATCGCCGTGGATGACGAGCAGCGGCACGTCGATCTTCTTCAGATCATCGGTGAAGTCGGTCTCGGAGAATTGCTGCACGCACTGATACTGGGCGTAGGCGCTGCCGGCCATGCCCTGCTGCCAGAAGGCGAGGCGCAGGCTTTCGTCCTTCGGGAAGCCGATGTCCCAGCCGAAGAAGGTATCGGGGAAGGAGAGGTAGAAGCCCGAGCGATTGTCGAGCACTGCCTTGCGGATGCCGTCGAACACTTCCTGCGGCAGGCCGTCCGGATTGGTCGGGCCGCGCTTCATCAGCGGCGTGACCGCGCCGACGAGGACCATCTTGCCGACGCGCCCGGTGCCGTGGCGGCCGACATAGCGGGCGATCTCGCCGCCGCCGGTCGAATGGCCGACGAGGACCGCGTCCTTCAGGTCCAGCGCCTCGATCACCGCCGCCAGATCGTCGGCATAGGTGTCCATGTCGTTGCCGGTCGCCGGCTGGTCCGAACGGCCGTGGCCGCGGCGATCGTGCGCGATGACGCGGAAGCCGTTCTCCGCGAGGAAGAGCATCTGCCCGTCCCACGCATCGGCGTTGAGTGGCCAGCCGTGCGAGAAGACGATCGGGCGACCCTGCCCGAATTCGCGGTAGAAAATGCGTGTGCCATCCTTGGCCGTGACGTAAGCCATGGCTTGTCCTTTCAAATGAGATGATTTCGGGAAGGGGGTGGCCGGGCCGATCGGCGGCCCGGCCGGGGATATCAGATCAATGGCCGCCTTCGGAGGCGCCGAACATCGACTTGGCGTAAGTGATGCCGATGCCGTAGGCGCCGCCCCACTTCTTCGCGACGCCGGTCGTGAAGTCGTAGGTTTCGGTGCGCGCCCAGTCGCGCTGCAGCTCGAGCAGATACTGGAGCGAGGTCATCGGCTTGGCGCCGAGCTGGATCATGCGCTCCACGGCGCGCTCATGCGCCTCGGGCGAGATGTCGCCGCAGGCGTCGGCGATGAAATAGACGTCGAAGCCCTGATCGATCGCCGAGGCGACGGGACCGACGATGCAGACCGAAGTCCACAGGCCGGCGAACACGATGCGTTCCTTGCCGATGCGGTTCACTTCCGCGATCACGCCGGCATCCTCCCACGTGTTCATCGAGGTGCGGTCAAGCAGCGTCTTGCCGGGGAAGGGATCGGTCACCTCGGTGAACATCGGGCCGGAAAAGCTCTTCTCGGCAACGGTGGTGAGGATGGTCGAGACGCCGAAGCCGGCGGCGGCATTGGCGACGAGCGCAGCATTGTTGCGCAGCAATTCGGGGGCGATCGACTTGGTCGCAAAAGCCATCTGCGACTGGAAATCGATCATGATCAGTGTGTGGTCGCCGGGCGAGATCAGGCTCTTCCCCGGGGTCGGCGTAGCGGTGATGGTCATTGGACGTCTCCTTGCTGGTCGGTGCTTCCGGCCCCCGGCGGCGTCGCCTCCGTCTGCCTTGGCCCAATGGATACGCACGGCAACGCTATCGGAATACCCGCATAAATCTGTGAATGATGTTCAACATATTTGAAAGGATGGACATGGCCTCCAGACCCCGACCCGAGGTGCCATAATGCCACGAAGTGCTGGAAAAAGCACGCGACACTGCTATGGTCGGCATCAATGATAGCGCTAACGCGCACGGCGTGCAGTCGACCGGACTGCAGGATGAGGGGATGAAGATATGGCAATCCGCACGGCGATCGGCATGCTGGCGTTCATCGCCCTGACGAGCCCGGCTGCGGGCGTTGCCGCGAACAGGCCGCAGCGCCCCGTCATCGCGATCACGATCGACGACCTGCCCGCCCATGCCAGCCTGCCGCCGGGGGTGACGCGCGTTGCGATCGGGCGCAGCATCATTGCCGCGCTGAAGGCCGGGCGCGTGCCTGCGCGCGGTTTCGTCAACGGCGCGGCGATCGAAAAGGAACCCCTGTCGGCGCAGGTGCTCGACGACTGGAGCAAGGCCGGGCTTCCGCTCGGCAATCACGGCTGGTCGCACCGCAATCTCGATACGATGAGCCCGGCCGAGTTCGAGGCCGAACTGGTGCGCAACGAGCCGCTGCTCGCCAGCGTCTCCGCCGGGCAGGACTGGCACTGGTTCCGCTATCCCTATCTGGCCGAGGGGAAGGATCCTGCCAGGCGCGACGCGGCGCGCGCCATCCTCGCCGCGCGCGGCTACCGCATCGCAGCGGTGACGATGAGCTTCGGCGACTTCGCCTATAGCGATCCCTATGCGCGCTGCGTCGCGCAGCACGACCGCAAGGCGATCGCCAGGCTGGAGCGCGACTGGCTAGCGGCCGCGAAAGCCGAGGCGATCCGCGCGCGCGCGATGGCGCAGACGCTTTACGGCCGCGACATTCCCTATGTGCTGCTGCTTCATCTCGGCGCGCTCGACGCGAAGCTGATGCCCCGGCTGATCGCGCTCTACCGGCGCATGGGCTTCGATTTCGTGAGCCTCGAGCAGGCCGAGCGCGATCCCGTCTTTGCCGCCGATCTCGACCCCGCGCTGCCCGCCGCGATCCCCGGTCTCGAAGCGCGGTTGAAGGCGGCGGGTAAACCCGTGCCGCCATCCTTCCCGTTGCCCGAGGCGCAGGGCCGCATCTGCCCCGCGCGCTGAACCCGACAGAATCGACAGGAGATACCTACATGAAGATCGATCGCCGCACCTTCGTTTCGAGCGCGGGCGCGCTTGCGGTCGCCGGATCGGCCCCCGCCCTTGCGCGCGCGGGTGACCGCGCCTCGCTGGCGGCGATCGGCAAGGCCAGGGGCATCGCCTTCGGCAGCACCATCGGCAAGGGCAATTTCGCCGACCCCGCCTATCGCGCGCTCAACGCGCAGCAATGCGCGCTGGTCGTGCCCGAGAGCGAGATGAAATGGTCGGTCACGCGCCCCAATGCCCGCCAGTTCAATTTCGCCCCGATGGACGCGATCGCCGCCTGGGCCAAGCGCGAGGGGCTGGGCCTGCGCGGGCACACGCTGCTCTGGCATTCTGAGCAGTGGATGCCGAAATGGGTGAGCGACTATGACTTCGGCCCGCGTCCGGGCGCGGAGGCCGAAAGGCTGCTGGTCGACCATATCATGACCGTCGCCGGGCGCTACGCGCCGCAGGTCGACAGTTTCGACGTGGTCAACGAGGCGATCGATTCGGACACGGGCAAGCTGCGCGAGACGGCGCTCTCGAAGCATCTGGGCGCGGAAACGGTGATCGACATCGCCTTTCGCACCGCGCGGCGCGCGGCGCCACACGCCCAGCTTGTCTATAATGACTATATGAGCTGGCGGTCGGACGACGGCACGCATCGCGACGCGGTGCTGCGTCTGCTCGAAGCGTTGCTGAAGCGGGGCACGCCCGTGGATGCGCTGGGGGTGCAGAGCCATCTCGGCAGCAAGTTCAGCGATTCACCCGTGGGCCTTGGCTCGCTCGACGAAAAGGCCTGGCGCCAGTTCCTCGATACGGTGAGCGGCATGGGGCTCGACCTGCTCGTCACCGAGATGGACGTGCACGACAATCCGTTGCCGAGCGCGATCGGCCCGCGCGACGCCGAAGTGGCGGCGCATACGCGCGCCTATCTCGATCTGATGCTGTCCTACCCCAATTGCCGCACCGTGATGTGCTGGGGGCTGAGCGACAAATATAGCTGGCTCAACAATTTTCGGCCGCGCACCGACGGGCTGCCCAAGCGCCCCCTGCCCTATGACGCCGAGTTCCGGCCCAAGCCGATGCGCGAGGCGATCGCGGCGGCGATGAAGGCGGCGACGCCCAAGGCGCCGCGCCCCCCGGTCAGAAACGCGTCGTGACCGGGCCGTCGATCTGGCGGTCGGCGAAGCCGCGGCTGTTGGTGAGGCGGAAGCCCGAGACGCGATCGAGCGAATAGCCGATCCCCCTGGGCAGCCGCATGCCGGTGAAATCGGCGTCGGCCATATCCTCCAGCCGGAAGGCGGGGCGCGGATCGGCGACCGCCGTCGCGATCTCGACATTGCTCATGCCGAAGCGGCGGGCGTGGCGGACGAAGAAGCCCGTCGCCGGCAGATCGCCGAACATGGTCGCCTCGGGATAGCCGAGCTCGTTCTCGGGCGGGACGACGCCGGCCATCGCGGCAGGCGCGCCGCCGACATGGTGGAAATAGCTGTCGGCGATGCGGACATCCTCGATCGGGCGCTCGACGAGGCCGGCGATGACCGAAGGCAGGATCGTCGCGCCCGAGCTGACGACATTCTGGATCAGCACGCGCTTCATCGACCCGATCGGCACGCCGGCGGGCCCGCGCATCCGCTTGCCCACGCGCAGGAAGATCGGCGCGTCGACGATGCCGCGCATGGTGATGTTGCTGACCGCGACATCCTCGATGATGCCGCCGTCGACCGTCTCGAAGGCGAGGCCGCAACTGTCCTCGAACACGCAGTCGCTGATCGCGATGTTGCGGAAGCCGCCGTTGGACTCAGTGCCGAACTTGATGCGTCCGTGGATTTGCGAGGCGAAATCGGCGGGCATCTTGCGCCATGTGCCGGCGACGACCGACCCGACTTCGTAATTGCCAGTGACGAAGCAGCCGGTGATCGTGAGATTCTCGGTCATCCGCGCCTCGCCGAGCGCAAAGCTGCTCTTCGGGCAGATGCCGTCGTCCCACGGCGAGTTGACCGTGCAGTTGCTGACGCGGACGTTGCGGCAGCAATCGATATCGAAACCGTCGCGGTTGGTGTCTACGAGGACATTGTCGATGGTGAGATTGTCGACGCCGGTCGCGAGCAGCGCGAACCAGCCGCCTTCGAGGATGCGGATGTCGCGCAGCGTGACGTTGCGGCAATTTTTGAGGCCGATCGCCTTGTTGCCGGTGCCGGGACCGCTGGGGTCTTTCAGCCAGTTATCCTTGCCGTCGCCGCGGCCGAGCCCCTTGCCCCAGATCAGCCCGGGGCCGAGGATCGCGATATCGTGGAGGCCTTCGCCCCAGATCAGGCTGTTGCGCCAGTGGCCGTGGCCGAAATCCTGATAGGCGCCCCAATCGCCGATCGGATCGGGATGATCATAGCCCCGGCCCTCCGTCGGCGCCGCGGCGAGGATCGTCGCGCCGTTGTCGATATAGAGGCTGACCCTGCTCTTCAGCCGGATCGTATAGCTGGCATAGGTGCCAGCCGGGACATAGACGGTGCCACCGCCGAGCGAGGCGACATGATCGATCGCCTTGTTGATCGCATCGCTGTCGATCGACTTGCCATCGCCCTTCGCGCCGAAGCGCCGGACGCTGACCCAGCCTTCGCCGCCAAGCGCGGACGAAGCGGCGAGCAACGGACGGGAGGCGCCTGCCAGCGCGATGCCGCCCGTCGCCAACATCAAGGAACGACGATCGAGCCGCATCAAACCTCCCGTCCGGAACCGACAGGGCCGCCGGACGCGCATGGCGCCCGCCGGCCCTGCCCCCTTATTAGAACTTCAGGCTGGCGCCCATGAAGAACTCGGTGCCCAACACGTCGTAGGTGGCCGAGAAGGTATTGGCGTTCGGCCCCTGTGTCGTGATCGGCGGCTTGCGGTTGAGAATGTTGTTCGCGCCGCCGAAGAGCTGGATGCCCGACTTCAGATTATATTCGAACGAGAGATCGAAATAATTGCGCGACGGCAGACGCGGATAGACGATCGTGTCGAGCGCCGGCGTCGCCGCCGAGCCCTGACGCAGCGGCACCAGATAGCGGTCGGTGGTGACCGGGCCGATATAGCGGTGACGCAGGCTGAGGCTCAGGCTGTCGAGGTTCCAGGTGATGCGCGAGAAGCCACGCCATTCCGGAAGCGGCTGGCCGCAGGTCGGCCCGAACGAACCCGCGCAGTGGTTCTTGATGTTCGGGAAGGCCGAGACCGGGGTGAGCGTGAAATCGTTCAGCCAGGTGTAGCTGCTGCTGAAATCGATCGAGCTGGTGCGCGCCAGACCCGGGAAGCCGAAGTTCAGATCGTGACGATAGCGCAGCGTGAAATCGAGGCCCGAAGTGCGCATCTGGCCCGTGTTCGCGTTGCGGATCTGCGCGACATAAGGATCGTTGATCTCGCCCGTGGTCGGGTTGCGGCGGACCGCCTGGCAGAACTCGCTGTTGGGATCCTGCAGCACGTTGTAGCAAAGGTTCAACGTGTTCTGCAGACCGCCGCCAAGCGACGAGATCGCGCCGTTCAGCTTGATGTTGAAATAATCGATGCTGAAGTAGAGGCGCGGAATGAAGCTGGGCGAGAAGACCGCGCCGAACGTGATCGTGTCCGACTTTTCGGCGCCCAGGTTCGGGTTGCCGCCGAAATCCGCGGGCATGATGCTGTTCGGCTGGACGCTGGCCTGGAAGACCTGCGATGCCGGAACGCCGGTTGCGATACAGACGGCGCGGACCGAGGCGGTCTGCTGCGAAGCCGGCGCGCGGCTCGAGCAGGGATCGGTCGCCACGCCGACGACGCGAGTCACGCCGCCGTACAGCTCGGACACGTTGGGCGCACGGATCGCGCGCTGATACTGGCCGCGGAAGGCGATGTCCGAATTGACGCGCCAGTCGAGGCCGCCATTATAGGTCCACACGCCGCCGACGCCGTCGAGGCTGTAGTCCGAATAGCGGAATGCGCTGCTCGCCGTCAGTTCCTTGAAGAAGGGCGTGTTGGCGAGGATCGGCACGCGGATTTCGCCGAACACTTCCTTGACCGAGACGCTGCCCTGCGTCGGCAGGCCGGGGTTGAAGCCCGCGACGTCGCCCGACGAGAGGAAGGAGTCAGGACGGAAGGTCGCGCTCGTCTTACGCCATTCGCCGCCGAACGAGAAGCCGACCGGGCCGGCCGGCAGGCGGAACAGGTTGCCCGTGACGCTGCCCTGCGCGACCTGCTGGGTCGCGACGGTAGTGTTGGTCGCGCTGATCGAGATCGCCTTCGCGCACGCATCGGTGATGTTCGCGCCGAAGATGTTGCACAGCGGAGCGGCGCCGCCCTGCGACAGCAGCGAAGCCTGCAGCTTGCTGCGCGAGATGGCGTTGCTCAGCTGCAGCGTGTCCTCGCTGCGCGCATAGGTGTAGTAGACGTCATATTTCAGGTCGGTCAGGAAGCCGTCCGAGACGTTCCCGAGATCGCCCTTGAAGCCCCAGGCGCCGCGGAACACGTTGCGCCGCTCGCTGGCGAGACGCGCACCGACCTCGACATAGCGGCGGCCGGCGGTGATGACGGCGCGGCCGTCACCCGGATTGTTGACATAGGTCGCGGTGCCGGCGGTGACCGTGGTCGGGCCGGTTTCGGACTGGTCGAGCACGCGCAGCACATTCTGCAGCGCCGGCGTCAGATAGGGATTGTTGACGTCGAACAGCGTCGGCGCGCCGACATTGGTCGGGGCGAGACGGGCGTTCACGGTGTTGCTGCTGTAATGCAGCTCCATGTAGCCGGTGATGCTGTCGGTGAAGTCGTAATGGCCGAAGCTGTTGATCATCCAGCGCTTCTGCGGCTGGATCAGATAATTGTCGGGGCCGAGGTTGAAGTCGTCCTGCGGCGTGAGCGCCGGACGCGCGGCCGTGCCGGCGTCGTTGAAGGTAAAGCCGCGCGAGCCGAGCGCGCCAAGACCGGCGGCGGAATAGGCCGCCTGCAACGCGGGGCTGGCCGAGCCGAAGGCCGGGATGCCCGAGAAGCGGCCATTGGGGATGTCGCCGCTGCCGCCGGCGACGAAGCCGAGCTCGCCACCACCCGCGACGCAGCTCTGCCCGGCGGGCGGAGTGAAGGGCGTGCCGGCGCGGTTCGGGCTGCTCGTGCCCTTCACGACGCAGCCGTCGTTGAGCGAGTCATAGGCGAAGCTGCCGCGCTCGCCGCGCGTGATCGCGCCGCGCTTCAGATAGTTGCCCGAAACGACGATGTTGCCGCGATTGTCGGCGAAGTTGCCGCCCATCGTGAGATCGAAATTATAGACCGGGGTGCCGGTCGGCGCATCGATGTTGAGCTGCGCCTTGCCTTCCACGCCCTCGAAATCGTCGCGCATGATGAAGTTGACGACGCCGGTGATCGCATCCGAACCATAGACGGCTGACGAGCCGCCGGTGACGATCTCGGTGCGCGCGATCAGCGACGAGGGAATGGTGTTGAGGTCGGTGACCTGCTCGGGGCCGTAGATGGCGTAGCGGCGGCCGTTGACGAGGACGAGGTTGCGCGTCGAGCCGAAGCCGCGAAGGTTCACGTCGGCAAAGCCGCCCGGAACGGTGTTCGACGTCGCGCCGCCAAGGCCCGAGCCGACGACCTGCGGAAGCTGGGTCAGCGTCTTCTCGATATTGACGTTGCCCGAGAGCTTGATGTCGTTCGCGCTGACGACGTTGACCGGGGTTGTGGAGTCGAAGCCGTCGCGCGCAATGCGCGAACCGGTGACGATGATGTCCGTCGCGCCTTCCTCGGCGGCAGCGGGTGCGGCGGGCGCGGCCTGATCGGCCGTCTGCGCGCCGACCGGCGCGGCCTGCATCGCAAGCACGATGGCGGACAGCGTGGCGCCCGACAGAAGACGACTCCGGCGACCGGCGATGAATATCGACATTCAATCCTCCCCTTCGATCGCGCCGCCGTCGCTGCGGCTTGTGCGCGATGGTTCCTGAAACCAATGGCGAGTGGACCTCGCTCGGCTCTTGCATCCTGATAGCGTTACCATTTTCTGGAACGTCGTTTCAACATGTGAGAATGCTGTTTAATAAACGGGACGATGCACGTCAACGCAAAAGCGCACGACGCGTTATGACACTGAAATGAAATATATTTGCGCCGGCAGACGCGGCGCAAAGGATCAGCTTTCGTCGATTCTCACCGGTGCATAGCGCGGCGACAGCAGGTGAATCGCGAACAGCGCG
The DNA here is from genome assembly GCF_058790595.1 of Sphingomonas sp. EU05-FHT14C10. Lineage (NCBI taxonomy): Bacteria > Pseudomonadati > Pseudomonadota > Alphaproteobacteria > Sphingomonadales > Sphingomonadaceae > Sphingomonas > Sphingomonas sp. EU05-FHT14C10. The sequence continues at coordinate 14,770 of NZ_JBYTEN010000015.1, forward strand.
AGCAGATAGGCGCTGCTCGCGACGGCGAAAATCGGGGCATAGCTGTGCAGGTGATCGAGCACGAACCCGGCATATTTGGCCATCAGCATGCCGCCGACCGCGCCCGCCGTCCCGCCGATACCGATAACGGAACCGACCGCGTTGCGCGGGAACAGGTCCGACGGCAACGTATAGAGGTTGGCCGAGAAGGCCTGATGCGCCGCCGTCGCCACGCCGATCACCAGCACCGCCACCCACAGATTGTCGATCGACTGAGCGAAGAAGACGGGCAGCACCAACAGCGCGCAGATGAGCATCGTCAGCTTGCGCGCGAACGGGACGCTACGCCCCGCCGCGATCAGCCGCGACGACATCCAGCCGCCGGCGATGCTGCCGACGTCCGACAGCAGATAAATGACGACGAGCGGTGGACCGAAGCTCAGCAGGTCCAGCCCGTAACGCTCGCCGAGATAGCCGGGCAGCCAGAAGAGGAAGAACCACCAGATCGGATCGATGAAGAAGCGGCCGAGTGCATAGGCCCAGGTCTCGCGCCGGCCGAGCAGCCGGCGCCAGGGGATCGGCACAACCGGATCGGCCGGGTCCTGCTCGATCCACGCCAGTTCCTGCGCCGACAGCCCCGCCTTCTCGCGCGGACGGCGATAAAGCGCCCACCAGGCGAAGAGCCAGAGGAAGGCCGCCGCGCCCGTCACGTAGAAGGCGGTGCGCCAGCCATAAGCGATCGTCATCCACGGAATGATCAGCGGCGTGATGATCGCGCCGACATTCGATCCGGCGTTGAACAGCCCGATCGCGAAGGCGCGTTCGCGCTTGGGGAACCATTCGGTCACGGCCTTGATGCCGGCCGGGAAATTGCCTGACTCGCCGATGCCGAGCCCGAAGCGGGCCAGCGCGAACTGCGTGATCGTCGACGCCGCGCCGTGCGCGATATGCGCGAGTTGCCAGATGGTGAAGGCGATCGCATAGCCGATACGCGTCCCCAGCCGATCGACCACGCGGCCGAACACGACATAGCCAAGCGCATAGGCGAGCGAGAAACAGAAGATGACGTTGGAGAAGTCGGTCTCGCTCCATTGGAGCTCGTCGGCCAGCGTCGGCTTCAATATGCCGATCATCTGGCGATCGACATAGTTGATGACGGTCGCCGCGAAGAGCAGCGCGACCACCGTCCAGCGATAGCCGCGCCGGGGCTTTTCGGGCGCCGCGCTCACAGCGTCACACCTCGCTTCCAGATCGCGATCTCGCGCTCGCCATTGCGTTCATTGGCGGTCTCGCGCCCCGATGCCACGGCGCGGACGGTATCGAGCAGCGCGTCGGCGACAGGCGCGATCCCCTCGCCCAGCGCGCGGCCGGCGTCGAAATCGATCCAGCCCTTCTTGCGTTCGGCAAGCGCGCTGTTCGATGCGATCTTGATCGTCGGCACCGGGAAGCCGAGCGGCGTGCCGCGCCCGGTGGTGAAAAGAATAACCGTTGCGCCCGCCGCCGCCAGCGCGGTCGACGACACGGCATCGTTGCCCGGCGCCTCAAGCAGCGTGAGCCCCGTCATGCGCGCGCGTTCGCCATAATGACGGACGTCGGTGACGAGGGCATGGCCGCCCTTCTGCACCGCGCCCAGCGATTTCTCCTCGAGCGTCGTGATGCCGCCGGCGATGTTGCCCGGCGAGGGATTCTCCGAAACCGGTTCGCCATGCGCGGTGAAATAGGCCTTGAAGCCGTTCACCAGCCCGACGATCTCACCGAACACCCTGTCGTCGACGGCGCGGTCCATCAGCATTTGTTCGGCGCCGAAAATCTCCGGGATCTCGGTGAGGATCGTGGAGCCCCCCGCTTCGGTCACCGCATCGCTCATCCGTCCGACGAGCGGATTGGCGGTGAGGCCGGAGAAACCGTCGGAGCCGCCGCATTTGACGCCGAGCACGAGATCCGACAGTGGCGCTTCGCTGCGTTCGGAGCGTTCGGCAAGCGCGACGAGTTCCTCAACCAGCGCCAGTCCTTCCTCGACCTCGTCGCCGGCGAGCTGCGCGGTCAGCATGCGAATGCGCGGATGCGCCGCGGGGTCGATCGCCTCCATCAGCTTCGCGAGCTGGTTCGATTCGCAGCCGAGGCCGACGAGCAGCACGCCGCCGGCATTGGGGTGCGCGGCAAGCGCGGCCAATATGTCGCGCGTGCCGTCGAGATCGTCGCCGAGCTGCGAGCAGCCGAACGGATGCGTGAAGGCGTGGACGCCGTCGACGCGGCCCTGATGCAGCCGGTCGGCGCGGTCGGCGATCTTCTGCGCAGTGCGCGCGACGCAGCCGACGGTCGGCAGCACCCAGATCTCGTTGCGCGTGCCGACGCGCCCGTCGGCGCGGCGATAGCCCATGAAGCCGGGCGCATCGTGCGGCACCAGCGGATCGGGCGCGGCGCCGCGCGCATAGCTGCCGCTCGTCGCGAGCGCGGTGTGGACATTATGCGTGTGGACCCATTCGCCCGGCGCGATCGCACGGGTGGCGCGGCCGATGGGGAAGCCGAACTTGATGACTGGATCGCCCTCGGCAACCGCGCGCACCGCGACCTTGTGGCCGCGCGCGACGGGCTCGGCGAGCGTGACCGCGATGCCCCCGACCTCGGTCGCAAGGCCCGCTTCGAGATCGGCAAGCGCCGTCGCGACGCTGTCGCGCGGATCGACCATCATCAGACTGGCTGTCATCGGCCTGCCTTCGTCACTGGAGGTTCACGAACGCGCCGCCGTCGACGAGCAACGCGGCGCCGGTGACGTAGCGCGCCATGTCCGACGCGAGGAAGACGATCGGGCCGGCGAGGTCATCGGGCACGCCGAGGCGGCCCAGCGGAATGCGCCCTTCCATATGGGCGCGCTTGGCGGGATCGGCGAGATCGTCCTTGTTGATGTCGGTCTGGATCGTGCCGGGCAGCACCGAGTTGCAGCGTATGCCGTGGCGGCCGAGCGCGATCGCCGCCGACTGCATCAGCGAATGCACGCCCGCCTTGGTGGGCGTGTAGTGCGTCTGATATTCGCCGCCGACGAGGGCCGAGATGGACGAGACGGCGACGATCGATCCGCCGCGCCCCTGCGCGACCATGCGGTTGGCCGCAGCCTGGACCATGTAATAGGCGCCGTGGAGATTGACGCGCATCGTGCGCTCGAACGTCTCGACCGGCATGTCGAGAAAGGCATGGAAGGGGCAGATGCCAGCGTTGCTGACGAAGACGTCGACGCCGCCTAGCGCCTCCGCCGCCGCATCGACGAAGGCGTGCGCGGTCTCGGGATCGGCGACATCGCCACGCAACGCAAAGGCCCTGCGGCCGAGCGCCTCGATCTCGGCGACGCAGGAGGCGGCGGCCTCGTCCGAATGGAGATGGTTGATCGCGACATCGGCGCCCGCGCGCGCCGCGCCGATCGCGGCGGCGCGCCCGATTCCGGCCGAGCCGCCGGTGACGAGGACGACCTTGTCCTGCAGCAGTTTCACGAACGCATTCCTCTCCGCACGGCGCCTTGGTTGCCTGCTAGCTTGTCAGGGAAATATCGGTTCTCAAAGCGTTTGACGAACCAAATCCCATCATATAACATCTTTTCCCATAATATGACATCATTGCTTCGGCAATCGGAGAGAGTCCAATCGTGCGCGCCGCCCCGCTTTCCAGTTCACCCGGCATGTCCGTTGCCGGGCCGCAGACGCCACGACATCTGGTAGCGATATCACAAGGGGGAGTATGGGCCATGAAACCGGCGGATATCAAGCGCGCGGAAGCGACGCGCCGATGAGCCCGTTCACAGGCCGCTTCGCGGGCCGCGCCGCGATCGTCACCGGCGGCGCATCGGGGCTGGGCCGCGAAGTCGCGCGCCGCATCGTCGCCGAAGGCGGCAAGGTCGCGCTGTGGGACCTCAACGCCGAAGCGCTGGCGGCGGCGCAGGAAGAAATCGGCGCGACGCATGTCGAGGCGCTCGACGTCTCCGATCCCGCCGTCGTCGCCGCTGCGACCGAAGCCAGCGTCAAGGCGCTGGGCAAGATCGACATCCTCGTCTGTTCGGCGGGAATCACCGGCGCGACCAGCCCGGTCGAGGCTTTCCCGATCGGAAGCTGGCAGCGCGTAATCGACATCAACCTCAACGGGCTGTTCTACTGCTGCCGCGCCGTGGTGCCGCACCTGCTGGCCAACGGCTATGGGCGCATCATCAATGTCGCGTCGGTCGCCGGCAAGGAAGGCAATCCCAACGCATCGGCCTATTCGGCATCGAAGGCGGGCGTGATCGGCTTCACCAAATCGCTGGGCAAGGAACTGGCGACGAAGAATATCGTCGCCAACTGCGTCACCCCCGCGACCTTCGAGAGCCCGATCCTCGACCAGCTGCCGCAGAGCCAAGTCGATTACATGCGATCGAAGATCCCGATGGGCCGGCTGGGCGATGTTCATGAGACCACCGCCATGATCTGCTTCATGGCATCCGAGGAGTGCAGCTTCACCACCGCCGCCACCTTCGATACCTCGGGGGGCAGGACCACTTTCTAACGGCGCGCGACCGGCAAGGGCCGGGGCGCGGAGAGGAACGACGTTGCACGATATCCCGTTCGTCGACGCCCATGTGCATTTCTGGGAGCTGGGCCGCATCAGCTATCCCTGGCTGATGTCGCCCTTTTCCGACGACGGGCCGAACGGCAGCGTCGAGCCGATCGCGCGCGACTTCGGCCTCGACGACTATCTGGCGCTTGCCAGGAACTGGACGGTCGCGGGGCTGGTGCATGTCGATGCCGGCGCCGAGGCGACGCAGGCGCTGAATGAGACCGACTGGTTGCAGGCGACCGCCGATGCGCGCGGCATGCCCGATGCGATCGTCGCCTTCGCCGCGCTCGACGATCCGCAGGTCGACAGCCTGCTCGCCGCCCACGCCGCGCGGCCCAATGTTCGCGGCATCCGCCACATCGCCAACTGGCACCCCGATCCGCGCCTCACCTATACCGCGCGCGACGTGACGCGCGACGAGGCCTGGGCGCGCGGCTTCGCGCTGCTCGGCCGCCACGGCCTGTCGTTCGACCTGCAGGCCTATCCCGGCCAGTTCGCGGGGCTGGCCCGGCTGATCGAACGCCATCCCGAGACGCCGGTCATCATCAACCATGCCGGCATGGGCGTCGACCTCGACCGCGACGGCATCGCCGAATGGCGCAGCGGCATGAAGGCGCTGGCCGCGCTGCCCAATGTCGCGGTCAAGCTGTCGGGCCTCGGCTTCGTCTGGCGGCCTTATGACGTTGCGCAAGCGCGGGCGCGCGTGCGCGAGACGATCGACATTTTCGGGGCCGACCGGGCGCTGGCCGCCAGCGATTGCCCGACCGACCTGCTGTTCGCCGATTTCGACACGACGCTGGGCGCGATCGCCGACGCGATCGCCGATTTCGGCGAGGATGAGCGGCGCGCCATCTGGGGGCGCAACGCCAGCCGCATCTACCGGCTGGCGCTGGATATCTGAGGGGAGTGACCGCGTGAACGCCAATCCGTTGCTGGGCGTCTTCTTCCACTGGCTGGGCGGCCTCGCCTCGGCCAGCTTCTACGTGCCCTATCGCGGCGTGAAGCGCTGGTCGTGGGAGATTTACTGGCTGACCGGCGGGATCGTCTCCTGGCTGATCGCTCCCTGGCTTTTCGCCAGCATCCAGACGCACGACCTGCCGGGCGTGCTCGCGCGGACGCCGACCCCGGCGCTGGTCTGGCCGGTGATCTTCGGGATGCTGTGGGGGTTCGGCGGGCTGACCTACGGGCTGACCATGCGCTATCTGGGGCTGTCGCTGGGCATGGCGGTGGTGCTGGGGCTGTGCACCGTCTTCGGCACGCTGATCCCGCCGATCTTCCAGGGCGATTTCGCGGCCAAGCTGCTGGATGCGCGCGGCGGCCACTTCATCCTCGTCGGCCTTGCGATCACGCTGGCGGGGATCATCGTCGTCGCACTGGCCGGCGCGCGCAAGGACGCCGCGCTGACCGAAGCGCAGAAGGCCGAGGCGATCGCCGAGTTCGATTTCCGCAAGGGCATCGCGGTCGCGATATTTTCCGGCATCATGTCGTCCTGCTTCGCCTTCGGGCTGGCGGCCGGCGAGCCGGTGCGCGTGCTGTCCGCACAAGCGGGGACCGGGCCGCTGTGGACCGGCCTGCCCGTGCTGTGCCTCGTCATGTTCGGCGGGCTGATCACCAATGCCGTTTGGTGCGCCTGGCTGATCGCCAAGAACCGCAGCGCGGGCGAATGGATCGGCCGCGTCAGGGAAGCCGGCGGGGCGCCGCTGCTCGCCAATTTCCTGCTCTGCGCGGTTGCGGGCGCGGCCTGGTATTTCCAGTTCTTCTTCTACACGATGGGCGAAAGCCAGATGGGGCGCTTCGGCTTCTCGTCGTGGACGCTGCACATGGCGTCGATCATCATCTTCGGCACGCTGTGGGGCTTCGCCTTCCGCGAATGGCGCGGGGCCGCGCCCAGGGTGCGCGCGATGGTGTGGGCGGGGGTCGCCCTGCTCGTCTTCGCGACGATCGTCATCGGCTATGGCAACATGCTGGAAGCATGATGATGATCGCGGCGATCCTGCTGGCCGCCACGGCGCCGGTCGCCGCGCCCGCCGCTGTGGCGGGTGCGACCTACAGCAACCCGATCATCTTCGCCGACTATTCGGACCCCGACATCATCCGCGTCGGGCGCGACTATTATCTGGTGTCGTCCAGCTTCCACCTCTCGCCGGGGATTCCGGTGCTGCGCTCGCGCGATCTGGTCCACTGGACGATCGCCGGCCATGTGCTGCCGCGCCTGCCCTTCGCCCCGCAATATGACATGCCGGGACCGCACACGCTGAACGACACGATCTCCAAGCCGGTCGGCGGGACGCGCTATGCCAGCGGGGTATGGGCGCCGTCGATCCGGCATCATGGCGGGCTGTTCTATATCTATTGGGCGACGCCCGACGAAGGCATCTTCATGGCGACGGCGAAGCGCGCCGAGGGGCCGTGGAGCGCGCCGGTGAAGGTCGTCGACAAGCCGATGCTCGAGGACCCCTGCCCCTTCTGGGATGATGACGGCACCGCCTGGCTGGTCCATTCGGTGCACGGCGCGGGGCCGCTGATCCTCCACCGGATGAGCCCCGACGGGAAGCGCGTGCTCGACGACGGCAAGGTGATCGTCGAGGACAAGGCAAACCTGCCGATCCTCGAGGGGCCGAAAGTCTATAAGCGCAACGGCTGGTACTATATCCTCGCGCCCTTCGGCGGGGTGGAGAAAGGCGCGCAGGTGGCGCTGCGCGCGCGCAGCATCGAGGGGCCATACGAACAGCGCGTCGTGCTGAGGCAGGGCACGACCGCGCTCGAGGGGCCGCATCAGGGCGGCTGGGTCGAGACGCCGTCGGGCGAGGACTGGTTCGTCCATTTCAACTCGACCGGCGCGTTCGGGCGGATCACCTATCTCGAGCCGCTCAAATGGGTCGACGACTGGCCGCTGATCGGCGATCCGATCCCCGGCGACACGGCGGGCCAGCCGGTCTCCAGCCATGCGATGCCCGATACCGGATCGCCGCCGACGACCGACCGGCTGCAGGCGTCGGACGAATTCGCCGGCCGGCGGCTGGGACTGCAATGGGAATGGAACCATAATCCCGACGACAAGGCGTGGAGCCTTGCAGCGCGGCCCGGCTATCTGCGGCTGACCGCGCTTCCCGCCCGGCATCTGGTGACCGCGCGCAACACGCTGACCCAGATATTGCAGGGGCCGGCGAGCAGGATCATGACGCGGATCGAGATCGGGCGCATGACCGACGGCCAGCGCGCCGGCCTCTCGCTGTTCGGCGTGCGGCCAAGCTGGATCGGTGTGGTTCGCGAGGGCGGCGCGGCGCGCGTGACGATCGCGTCCGAGGGCGTCGAGACCGCGCTGGCGCCGGCGGGCAACGCCGTGGTGCTGCGCGCCGAGGTCGGCCCCGACCAGAAGGTCGCCTACAGCTACAGCCTCGACGAGGGGAAGAGCTTCGCGAGCGCGGGCGCGCCGATCCCGCTGGCGCGCTTTTCCTGGTGGAAGGGATCGCGCCCGGCCTTGTTCAGCTTCACGCACGCCGCGAAGGGCGGATCGATCGACGTCGACTGGTTCCGCGTCGAGACGGGAAAATAGGGAGAGACGGGTGGACCGGCGTTCATTTCTGGCGAGCAGCGCGGTGGGACTGGCAGCGATCGCGGCCTCGCGCGGGGCGCTGGCCGAGCAGGCGGCGGCCGGGGCGCCCGTTTTCCGCAGCGGCGACGCGCGCTGGCAGGCCGCCTATGACAAGGCGCTGGCGGTGCTCGCGGGCAATGTGCAGGTCATGCCCTATATCTCCGCGCCGGTGCTGATCGAAGGATCGGTCTACAAGGGCATCTGGCAGGAATGCGGGCCGCACGAGGCGCTGGTCTGGCGCAAATGGCGGCCCGACGTGGCGCTCAACAGCCATATGACCTTTTTCGAGCTGCAGCGCGCCGACGGACAGCTGCCGGCCAACAACAAGGTGACCGAGACGAGTTTCGGCCAGATCCAGATGGTCGTGCCGATCGCCGCCACCGCGTGGGAACTGGCGCGCGCGACGGGGAACGAAGAGCTGCTGGTCGCCGCCTATCGCGCCTGCGCGGCGTGGGACGGCTGGCTGATGCGCTATCGCAACACGCGCGGCACCGGGCTGGTCGAGGGGTTCTGCACCTTCGACACCGGGCACGACAACAGCCCGCGCTGGGCCGGGCTGCCCAACCAGTGCCCCAACAAGGATGCGCGGCGCCATGCGCCGATCGCCTCGCTGCCCCGGCTGTGTCCCGATCTTTCGGCGACGGTGTTCGGCGCGCGCCGGGCGCTGGCCGCGATGGCGAAGGCGCTGGGCCGCGATGCCGAGGCGCAGCTGTGGACCGATACCGCCGAGGTGATCCGCAAGGCGATCGTCGACAAGCTCTATGTCGCGGAGGACGGCGCCTTCTACGACCTCGACGCGCAGGACAATCTGGTGCGGATCAGGGGCGACGTGATCAGCCGCGTGTGCGGGGAGCATGTTGTCGATCAGGCGACCTTCGATACGGTCTGGGCGAAGCAGCTCGGCAATCCCGATGCATTCTGGACGCCTTATCCGCTGCCGTCGATCGCGCTCGACGATCCCCGGTTCGTGCGCCCTATCCCCGCCAATAGCTGGGGCGGCGCGGCGCAGGCGCTGACCGCGATGCGCGCCGGGCGCTGGTTCGATCATTATGGCCGCGCGGCGGAATTCACGCGGATGATGGATAGCTGGTGCGAGGCGATCCAGGCCGATCCGAGCATGCGCCAGCAGATCGATCCGCAGACGGGGGCTTTCACGCATGGCGAGGATCATCCCGATTATTCGCCCTGCGCGCTGGTGATGATCGACTATAGCTGGCGGCTGATCGGCGTGACCGAGGAAGCCGATGCGCTGCACTGGAACGTGCGCCCCGCGCACAAGGCGGCGAAGGGCGCGGCGCTCGACCTGCCGACCGATGCGAAGCTGACCGCCGTGATGCGCTACGGTGGAAGTGGCGCGGCGCTCAGCCTCGGCGGCAAGCCGGTGGCGCGGATCGAGGGCGGCGCGGCGCGGCTGGTGACCGACAAGACGGGCAAGCCCGCCGCGCTGGTCGGCATCGAGCAGAAGCCGCAGACGGTGACGCTCACCGTGCCCGGACAGGGCGCGCGGCGAGTGCGGCTGGCGGGCAATCAGCGCGTGATGCTGACCAGCCGAGATTAAACTTTCGTAATGTTACGACGTGCGTCTTTTGCAATTGGACGTTTGACCAACAAAAATCAGGGTCTCCGCGTGACTTGCGTCTCAACCCTCTGGATATGCATGCATTATCCGGCTTTTGCTGTCGCAAATCTGTCATCGAACAGTAGCGATCCGGAAACACCCCGCACCTAGCCGCCGCCGCGAGAGCGCGCAGTGCGCTTCCAAAAGGGTTTGGGGAATCAGAACATGTTGAAGTCCGTGCGCGCGACGCTGATGATCGGCGGCTGCCTGTTTGCATTGGGAGCGGAAAGCGCCGCCCATGCCCAGGCCGTAACCACCACCGCAGCCGCAGCCGCGAGCGAGGCCGACGCGATCGACCCCAGCGACATCGTCGTCACCGGCACGCTGGAAGGCGAGCGCAAGGCGATCGACGCCAAGCGCTCGGCGGACAATATCGTCGAGGCGCTCTACGCCAACGACGTCGGCAAGCTGCCCGACCAGAATGTCGCCGAAGCGGTGCGCCGCCTGCCCGGCCTGACCGTCGCCAACGACCAGGGCGAAGGCCGCTACGTCATCATCCGCGGCATCGACCCCAGCCTGATCAACGTCACGCTCAACGGCCAGATGCTCCCCGCGCCCGAACCCGACGGCCGTCAGGTCAAGCTCGACGACATCCCCTCGGCGCTGATCAGCTCGGTCATCGTCTCCAAGACGCTGACCCCCGATCAGGACGCCAACGCGATCGGCGGCGAAGTGGCGATCAAGACGCTGAGCGCCTTCGACCGCAAGGAGGATTTCTTCGTCAACGCCCGCGGCGCCTATGGCTGGTACAAGATGAACCACAAGCAGCCGTGGGAAGCCGACGGCCAGATCGGCGGCCGTTTCGGCGCCGATCGCCAGTTCGGCGCGGTCGTCTCGGTCAACTATTCGCGCCGCCCGATCGAGTCGCAGAATCTGCAGGGCTCGGAGAACTGGGCGCCGGTGAACGGCCACATCGTTCCCGATCAGGAAGGCCTGCGCGACTATAACCTGATCCGCACCCGCCTGGGCGTGGTCGGCAATTTCGACTGGCAGGCGGGCGACGGCACCAAGGTGTGGCTGCGCACCAGCTATTCGCGCTTCACCGACAATGAGAAGCGCGACCAGAACATCATCGGCATCGGCGCGGCCAGCACCTTCAAGAACCAGACCGACACCAGCGGGACCTTCACGGGATCGACCAGCATCAAGATGCGCCGCCGCCGCGAGAACGACAACACCAAGTCGGTGGCGCTGGGCGGCGACTTCAACGTCGCCGGGGGCACGCTGTCGGTCTCGGGCAGCTACGCACGCGCCGAGAAGCGCGATCCGCTGCGCAGCGAGTTCACCTTCAACGGCCCGTCGGCGGTGGTGAATTACGACCTGACGACCAAGCCCTATTCGTTCATCCCGGTCGGCAGCCCGTTCGACACGGCTTCGGCCTTCAGCTTCAACAAGGTCAATTTCGACAACCGCCTCGCGGTCGAGAAGCTGTGGCAGGGCCGCGCCGACTATACGCTGCCCATCCCGATCGGCGACGATTCCTCGATCAAGGTCGGCGGCAAATATCTCGATCGCCACAAGACCAACGACGAGAACGACCTGACCTACAAGAAGGGCAGCACCAAATGGGCGATGACCAACGTCGCCTATGTCGGCAACACCAATTTCTACGACGGCATGTTCCACTTCGGCGACCGCATCGATTGGGATGCCGCCAAGGATTATGTCGACGCCAATCCGGGCGTGGTGAAGATCGACAACGCCACCTCGATCGCCAACTCGCTGGCCGGCGACTATGACGTCCACGAACAGATCGCGGCGGGCTATGCGATGGCTACGCTCAAGTTCGGCGGCCTGACGCTGATCCCCGGCATCCGCGTCGAGCATACGCGCGACAAGACCAAGGCGAAGATCGTCGACGAGAATTCGACGATCGACGAGGGCTACAACAGCTTCGGGCGCAAGAGCTATACCAACTGGTTCCCGGGCCTGAACGCGCGCTACGACGTGGGCAACGGCATCGTGCTGCGCGGCGCGGTGACGACCGCCATCGGCCGCCCCAACTACCCCGATCTGGCGCCCTATGTGACCGTCGAGGACGATACGATCCCGAACATCGGGCTCGGCAACCCCGACCTGAAGCCGTATAAGGCAGTCAATCTCGACCTCGGCGCCGAATATTATCTGCCGGGTCAGGGCCTGCTGTCGGTCGGCCTGTTCTACAAGCATATCGACAATCCGATCTACGCGCAGGCCAGCGTCGTGACCAACGGCACCTTCGGCAACGTGCTCTACCCGATCGCCAACGTAACTCGCCCGGTCAATGTCGACAGCGAGATCGTGAAGGGCGTCGAGGTGAACGCGCAGGTCTGCTTCACCTTCCTGCCCGCGCCGTTCGACGGCTTCGGCGTCGCCGCCAACTTCACGCATGTCAGCGGTCACGGCAAAGGCCTCGACGACCGGTCGGGCAACTTCCCGCTCTTCTACCAGTCGAAGAACAGCGGCACCGCCCAGCTCTTCTACGAAAAGTACGGCTTCGCGCTGCGCGTCGCCTATTCCTACCGCTCCAAATATCTGGACGGCCTGGGCGGCTCGGCCGAGGAGGACCAGTATACCGACAATAACGGTCAGCTCGACATCCACGCCAGCTACGAGATCCTGCCGCAGGTCACCGTCTTCGCCGACGCGACCAACCTGACCAATGCGCCCTGGCGGCGCTTCATCGGCACGCGCAACCAGCTGATCGAACGCGAGCGCTATGACTATAGCCTGCGCGGCGGCATACAGCTCCACTTCTAGAACAAGCGACGGAAGAGGGAGCGAGATGAAGAAGGCTGCGATCCTTGCGCTGCTGCTGGCGGCGGCAGGGAGTGCCCAGGCGCAGGCGCCGGCCACGCGCCAGCCGGCGCTGAAGCTGGAGCGCGTCGTGCTGCTGATGCGGCACGGCGTGCGCCCGCCGACCAAGAACCCGCCCATGCCCGCCGGCGTCGCCGCCGAGGCATGGCCGGGCTGGACGGTCGCGCCCGGCTATCTCACCGAGCGCGGCGCCAGGGCGATCGCGCTGATCGCGGCCGCCGACCGGCAGAGCTGGGTCGCGGCGGGGCTGATCCCCGCCAAGGGTTGCGCCAAGGTGCGGATTATCGCCGACAGCGACCAGCGCACGATCGAGACCGGGCGCATCTATGGCGAGGGCGTCGCCGCCGGCTGCCCGGTCGCGCTGGAGCATAAGCCGCAGGACGTGGCCGATCCGATCTTCTCGATCATCGACGAGAAGATGGTCGAGTTCGATCCCGCCAAGGCGCGCGCGGCGGTGATCGCCGACCTCGGCCCCGGCGGGCTCGCGGCGCTCGATGTGCGCGAGAAGCCGGTGCTCGACCGGCTGAACGCCATTCTCTGCGGCACCGCCAGGACGGCGTGCGGCGTCGGCGGCGGACCGACCGGGCTCGCCCCGGCGGTCCCCGACAAGCGCCCCAAGCTGACCGGCGCGATCGATCGCGCCTCGACCGTGGCGCAGATCCTGCTGCTCGAATATGCCGACGGCAAGCCGATGAGCGACGTGGGCTGGGGCCGCGCGACGCCCGCCGACATCGAGCGCGGATCGGCGCTTCACGCGCTGGAGTTCCAGGTGCTCGCGCGGCCGCGCTATCTGGCGGCGCGCAACCTGGCGCTGATCGGCGCGGCGATGCGCGACACGATGACCGCGACCGATGCGCCCGAAGTCACGATGATCTCGGGCCACGACACCAATGTCGCCAATCTGGGCGGCCTGCTCGACCTGCACTGGAAGGTGCCGGGCCTTGCCAGGGACGATCCCTCGCCCGGCGGCGCGCTGATCTTCGAACGGCTCGCGAGCGCCGATGGCCAGCGCTATGTGCGCGCATCATACCGGTCGCAGTCGATCGCGCAGATCAGGGCGCTGACCCCGCTGGGCGGCGCGGCGCAGCCCTATCGCGCGGTGCTGCCGCTGCCCGGCTGCAACGCGCTGGGCGTGGCCGGGCTGTGCACGCTCGCGCAGTTCCAGGCGCTGATGGACGACAGGCTGGTGGCGGCGAAGAATTGACGGAACGGGCGTAACGGCGCGGGCACCATAAACGAAGGGGTGAGTGACAAACCTCCCCATCCCGCAGCACTTTTCGGCTACAAAGCCGTCCGTCTGCGGACGACAAGCTGCGAGCCCATAGAAGATGCCCGACCGTCACGCCCGTCCGTCCGCCATCGTCGCGATCGCGGCTGCGCCGCTGATCCTGATCGCGGGCTTCGCCTGGGCCGGCGGCTGGATCGGACCCAAGCGGGTGAGCGGCGGAACGCTGGCCACCGCGCTCGAGAAGAATGCCGGCACGCATCCCGGCTATCGCCGCGCCCATGCCAAGGGATTGTGCTTCACCGGGCGCTTCGACGCGAATGGCGAGGGCGTGGCGCTGTCGAAGGCGCCGATGCTGGCGAAGGGCAGCTATCCGGTGTTCGGGCGCTTCTCGACCGGGGGCAGCAACCCGATCGCGACCGACGGGCGCAACGTGTTCCACGCCATGGCGCTGCAGATCACCGCGCCCGACGGCGCGATCTGGCGGATGGCGATGGATCATACGCCGATCTTCCCGGTGGCGACGCCCGAGGCCTTCGTCGCCCTGCAGCGCGCGAGCACGCCCCTGCCCGCGACGGGCAAGCCCGACCCGGCGCTGATGAAGGCCTATCTGGCGCAGCATCCCGAGACCAAGGCCTATCAGGATTATATCGCCAAGGCGCCGCTGCCCGACAGCTTCGCCAACGGCACCTATTACAGCATCAACGCCTTCCGCTTCCGCAACGCGGCGGGCGCGGTGCAGACGGTGCGCTGGTCCTTCGCGCCCGAAGCGCCGTTCGGCGCGCTCGACAAGAGCAAGCTCGACGCGCTGCCGACCGACTATCTGTTCGACGAGATGATCGCGCGGCTGGCGAAGGGGCCGGCCGTCTGGCGGATGATCGTGACGCTGCCCAATCCCGGCGACGCGACCGACAAGGCGACGGTGGCATGGCCGGCGGATCGTAGGACCATCGCCGTCGGCACGCTGACCATCCAGCGCGCCGAGACCGAGGAGGCCGGGCCGTGCCGCGACATCACCTTCGACCCCACCATATTGCCGGCGGGGGTTTCGATCTCGGACGATCCGCTGCTGCCTGCGCGATCGGCGGCCTACTCGGCCTCGTTCCGCCGCCGCGCGCTGGAAACGCCGGGGCCGAGCGCGATCGGCAAGGCGATGGGAGGGCACTGACATGCGCGCACGCTTCCACCCCGCCCTGCGCCTGATCCACTGGACGATGGCCGCGCTGATCCTGCTGATGCTGTTCGTCGGCGTCGGCATGGTTTCGACGGCGGGGCCGGCTTATGAGACGCTGATCCGTTTCCACCGCCCGCTGGGCATCGCGATCCTCGCGATCGTGGTCGTCCGCCTCGTCGTCCGGCTGGCCACCGGCGCGCCGGCGCTGCCCGCCGACATGCCCGCGCCGATGAAGCTGGTCGCCAGAGCATCGCACATCCTGCTTTATGCCGCGATGTTCGCCATGCCGCTGATCGGCTGGGCGATGCTGTCCGCCGGCGGCTATCCGGTCGAGATCGCCAAGGGCGTCGTGCTGCCGCCGATCGTGCCGCAGGATCTGCGCCTGTTCGGGCTGCTGCGGCTGGCGCATGGCCTGGTCGCCTTCGCCTTCTTCGCGTTGATCCTCGCGCACCTTGCCGCCGCGCTCGTCCACGCGCTGATCCGGCGCGACGGCGTGTTCGAGGCGATGGGATTCGCACGCCCGCGTCAATAACCGCCCGGGCGATCGAAAATCCGGCCATGGACGAATTGTCTCAATCGGGAGATTGAACCGACATATCGCGAGTCGGGAGGTTCCGTGACCAGCCCCTTGGGTCTAGAGGCCTGCGTGGAAATCCAACACCAGACGAGGTGAAAATGGTCGACGGTAGCCGTATCGCGTGCGCAGCCCTGAAGGCGAAGGTGACAAGCGCGGAGGAGGCGGCGGCCTTCATCGCATCGGGCAATACGGTCGGGATGAGCGGCTTCACCGGATCGGGCTATCCCAAGGCCGTGCCGATGGCGCTCGCCGCGCGGATCGAGACCGAACATGCCGCCGGCAATCCCTTCCGCGTGCGCGTGTGGACGGGCGCGTCGACCGGCCCCGAACTCGACGGCGCGCTCGCCAAGGCCGACGGCATCGAGTTCCGCCTGCCCTATAATTCCGATCCCGTGGCCCGCGAGAAGATCAACCGCGGCGAGATGGATTATTTCGACATGCATCTGAGCCAGGTCGCGCCGATGGCGTGGCAGGGCTTTCTCGGGCCGCTCGACGTCGCGGTGGTCGAGGTCACCGGCATCCGCGCCGACGGATCGCTGATCCCCTCATCCTCGGTCGGCAACAACAAGACCTGGCTCGATCGCGCATCGAAAGTGATTCTCGAGGTCAATCGCTGGCAGAATGACGCGCTCGACGGGATGCACGACATTTATTACGGCACCGCCCTGCCGCCCCACCGCGTGCCCATCCCCCTCGTCCGCCCCGACGACCGCATCGGTGAGACGTCGCTGCGCGTCGACCCCGACAAGATCGTCGCGATCGTCGAGACCGACGCGCCCGATCGCAACCTGCCCTTCTCCGCCCCCGATGCGGGCGCGCTCGCCATCGCCGGGCATCTGCTCGAATTCCTTGGCCATGAAGTGAAGATGGGGCGGCTGCCCGCCTCGCTGCTGCCGATCCAGTCGGGCGTGGGCAATATCGCCAATGCCGTGCTGACCGGGCTGGTCGATAGCCCGTTCAGCGACATGACCGCCTATACCGAGGTGATCCAGGACGGGATGCTCGACCTGCTCGACGCGGGCAAGCTGCGCATGGCGTCGGCCACCGCCTTCTCGCTCAGCCCCGAGGCGGCGGCGCGGATCAACGCCAACATGGCCGATTATCGCAGCAAGATGGTGCTGCGCCCGCAGGAGATCAGCAACCATCCCGAGCTGATCCGCCGCCTCGGCTGCATCGCGATGAACGGGCTGATCGAGGCCGACATCTATGGCGCGGTCAATTCGACCCACGTCATGGGATCGCGCATCCAGAACGGCATCGGCGGATCGGGCGACTTCGCGCGCAACGCCTATCTCTCGATCTTCATGACGCCGTCGACCGCCAAGGGCGGCAAGATATCGGCGATCGTGCCGCAGGCCAGCCATGTCGACCATATCAGCCAGGACGTGCAGGTGATCGTCACCGAGCAGGGGCTGGCCGATCTGCGCGGGCTTTCCCCCAAGCAGCGCGCCAAGCTGATCATCGAGAATTGCGCGCATCCGGACTACAGGCCCGCGCTGGCCGATTATTTCGCCCGCGCGCGCGAACATTCCTATGGCCAGCAATCGCCTTCGCTGCCTGGCGAGGCGCTGTCCTGGCACCAGCGCTTCATTGATACCGGCACGATGCTGGCGTGACCGGGAACTGATCCGGGACTCGCCACCCGCCTCGTCATTGCGAGCGCAGCGAAGCAATCCAGATTGATGCCGAATATCCCTGGATTGCTTCGCTGCGCTCGCAATGACGGCAGGATCAATCGGGGAAGGCGTTGGTGGGGCGTGCGCCCCACAGCGCGTAGAAGAGCACGTAAAGCTCGCAGGCGGCCGTCAGCAGGAAGGACAGTTGCAGCCCGTAGCTGTCGGCGAGCCACCCCTGCACGATGACGAGCGCGCCGCCCGCGATTGCCATGATGAGCAGGCCCGATCCTTCCTCGGTCAGCGGACCCAGCCCCTTGATGCCTAGCGTGAAGATGGTCGGGAACATGATCGAGTGGAACAGCCCGACGAGAATCAGCGACCACATGGCGACGGGGCCGGTGGCGAAGACGGTGACAAGCATCGTCAGGAACGCGCCGACCGAGAAGACGGCCAGCACCGTCTCGGCGCGCACGCGCTGCATGATCGCGGAGCCGGCGAAGCGGCCGACCATCATCCCGCCCCACAGGAAGGTCAGATAGCGCCCGGCCTCCTCATGCGTCAGATTGGCGATCTCGGGCTGGCTGACGAAATTGACGAAGAGATTGGCGACGCCGATTTCCGCGATCAGATAGATGAAGATCGCGGGCACGCCGAAGACGAGATTGCGGTGCCGCCACAGCGAATGGCCGCGCCGCTCCTCCGCGGCGAGGCGATTGGCGGCCGCGCCCATGGCGGGAAGCGGGAAGCGCGCGATCACCACCGCAAGGATGACGAGCACGACCGCGACGAGCAGATAGGGCAGGATCACCGAATGGGCGTCGGCCATGCGTTCGGCCTCGGTCAGCACGCGCCCGGCCTTCGCCGTGCCGCCGACCGAGCGGCCGAGGATGAGATAGGCGCCGAAGATCGGCGCAAGCATCGTGCCGAGCGAATTGAGCGCCTGAACCAGATTGAGCCGCGACGATGCGGTCTCCGGCTTGCCGACCACCGCGACATAGGGGTTGGCCGCGACCTGTAGCAGGGTGATGCCGCTGGCGATCACGAACAGCATGACAAGCGTGACGCCGTAGGAGGGGATGCTCGCCGCCAGCGTCATCCCCAGCGCCCCCGCCGCCATGACGAGCAGTCCAGTGACCAGCGACTTCTGGTAGCCGATCCGCTCAATCAGCTTCGCCGAGGGGATCGAAGCGACGAAATAGGCGATGAACCAGACCGATTCGATCAGCGTCGTCTGGGTGTAGGTGAGGTCGAATACGCTGCGCAGATGCGGCAGCAGCGTATTGTTGATGACCGTGATGAAACCCCACATGAAGAAGAGGCTGGCCAGCAATGTCAGCGCGGGGCCGTAGCGCACCCCAGTGGATTCCGACGCACCCACAGCCTTTGATGATGGCGTCAATGCCATGAACAGACCCTCTCCCGCTCCTCGTTATTTGTCTGACTATAAGCTGGGCCGGACAGCGTCAATCGCCGCCGGCGCGCGCAAGGATGGCCCGCGCCTGCTTGAGGTGGGGCGCATCGATCATCCGCCCGTCGAGCTGGAGCGCACCGGCGCCGGGATTGGCGGCGAAAGCATCGATGATGCGATGCGCTGCGGCGATCGCGGCGGCGTCCGGCGTGAAGGCGGCGTTGATCGCCGCCACCTGGCGCGGATGGATCGCCATCATGCCGGTGAAGCCGTCGCGCGCACCGCGCGCGGCATAAGCGGCGAGCCCGTCGAGATCGTCGATCGCGGGATAGACGGTCTCGATCGCTACGACGCCCGCCGCATGCGCCGCGAACAGGGTGAGCGAGCGCGCCATCTCATAAGGCGGAGTATAGCCTCCGCCGGCCTCGCGGCTGGTCGCCGCGCCGATTGCGGCGGGCAGGTCCTCCGCGCCCCAGGTCAGCCCGGCCAGACGCGCGCCGACTTCGGCATAGCTGCCGAGCGCGAAGATCGCGGCCGGCGTTTCGGTCGCGATCGGCAGGATCGGAGGGCAGTCGCCGCCCCACGCATCGACGAGCTTCAGGACGCTCGCGGCTCCCTCGGCCTTGGGCAGCATCAGCGCGGCGGCCCCGCGCGCGGCGGCAAGGTCTTCGGCGAGCATGCCGGCATCGAGCGGATTGACGCGGACGATGCGCGCCACGCCCGATGCCGGGCTGGCGAGATGCGCTGCGACCGCCGCGCGCGCGGTGGGCTTGTTGGGGGCGGTGACTGAGTCTTCAAGGTCGAGGATGATAGCGTCGGCGCCGCTCGCCTCGGCCTTGGCGAAGCGCTCGGGCCGGTCGGCGGGCACGAACAACAGCGATCTCAGTCTCATTCTACCCTCTTCATTCGCATCGTGCCTCCCTCTAGCCCGAAGGCCATCGTCATTGCGAGCGCAGCGACGCAATCCAGCCTGACGCCGAACATCCACACTGGATTGCTTCGCTGCGCTCGCAATGACGGGAAAGGCGACGGTTTCGCGGCGGGGCAAAGCTGGCTAGAGCTTGGGGCATGGACGATCTCGACCGGATCCTGGCGGCGGCGCGCGACTGGCATGGGCAGGGCATGGCGATCGCGACCGTCGTCTCGACATGGGGATCGGCCCCGCGCCCGCGCGGCAGCCATATGATCGTCGCCGCCGACGGCCGCTTCGAGGGATCGGTATCGGGCGGCTGCGTCGAAGGCGACGTGCTGGCGACGGCGGCCGAGGTGATCGCGAGCGGCAAGGCGGCGCGCAAACGCTATGGCGTCGCCGACGGGCAGGCCTGGGCGGTAGGATTACCCTGCGGCGGCGAGATCGAGGTCATGGTCCAGCCGGTGCGCGCGGGCGGCTTCGCGCCCGAGCTGTTCGAGGCGATCGGCGCGGCGCGCGCGGCGGGCGAGCGGCTGAGCATCGCGACCGATCTCGACGGCGGGGCGAGCATGGTCGGCGCGTCCGACGAGGCTTTCGTCAACGATTATCGACCGAAACGCAGGCTGCTGATCGTCGGTGCGGTGCAGATCGCGCAGGCGCTCGCCTCGCTGGCGCTGACGCTGGGGGTCAGCCCGGTGGTGATCGATCCGCGCGGGCGCTTCCTGACCGACGAGCGCTTCCCCGGCGTCGCGCTCGACGATCGCTGGCCCGACGAGGCGGTGGCAGCGCATCGGCCCGACGCCGCGACCGCGATCGTCACGTTGAGCCATGATCCCAAGATCGACGACCCCGCGCTGATCGCAGCGCTGGCGGCGCCCACGGGCTATGTCGCGGCGCTGGGATCGAAGCGCAGCCATGCCGCGCGGCTCGAACGGCTGGCGACAGCGGGGGTTGCGCCCGAGGCGCTGGCGCGGATCGAAGGGCCGGCCGGGCTCGCCATCGGCGCGATCGGCGCAAGCGAGATCGCGCTGTCGATCGCCGCCGGCATGGTCGCCGCGCTCAATGATCGCGGCTGAGCGCGTCGCCGCGATCCTGCTCGCCGCCGGGCGTTCGGAACGTTTCGGCGCGCGCGACAAGCTGGTCGCCGACCTCGAAGGCAGACCGCTGGCGCTGCATGCGGTGAAAATGCTCGGCGGCTTCGCCTTCGCGGCGCGGATCGCGGCAGTGGGCGATGGCAACATGGCCGTCGCAGCGCTGCTGGCGCGCGAAGGCTTCGCCATCGCCCATCCCCCCGCCGGATCGGGCATGGGCGCGTCGATCGCGGCCGCCGTGGCGATAGCGGCGACCATGGATGTCGATGCGGTATTGATCGCGCTTGCCGACATGCCGCGCGTGCCGGCCGCCCAGCCACGCGCGCTGCTCGACCATTATGATCCCCGCATCGGCGCGATCGGATCGAGCGACGGCGACCGGCCGCTGCCCCCCGCACTGATCGGCCGCGCGCATTTCGACGCGGCGACGCGGCTGGCGGGCGATGCCGGCGCGAGAGCGCTGCTTGCGGGAGCGCCGCTGCTGCCGCTCGACCCCGCGCTGCTGATCGACATCGACCGGCCGGGGGATCTGGTACGGGCGTAAAGGGGATCAGGCGCGGACGGCGGTTACAAACCAACATCGTCATTGCGAGCATAGCGAAGCAATCCAGACCGATGCCGAACATTCTGGATTGCTTCGCTGCGCTCGCAATGACGGACGCGGGCTAGTTCTGCAGGCGGAGCTTCGCGACGTCCTTGGCGGTGATGCTCGACGGCTTCGATCCGAAGCGTGCGGTCACATAATTGGCGACTGCGGCGACTTCGGAGTCCGAATAGGCAGCGGCGAAGCTCGGCATATAGGCGTGGCCGCCGCCGGGCTTGCCCGATCCATTGAGGATCATCTGCGCGACGTTGGCCGCCGTCGGATCGTTGACCGCGCGTACGCCGGTGAGCTGCGCCTGTTCGACGATCGCCCCCGCGCCCGTCCAGGCATGGCAGCTCGCGCAATTGCCCTCGAACATCCGTTTGCCGACCGGATTGTCGATCGAGGCGAGCTTGGGCGCCGCAGGGGCCGGGCCGGCGGGCTTGGGCGATGACGATGTCCGTATCGCCGGCACGCTTTGCAGATAGGTGACGATCGCCGCCACGTCGGACCTGGTCAGCTTCGACAGGCTCGCCTCGACCGCCTCGGCCATCGGGCCGGAGGCGACGCCGCGACCGCGCGCGTGACCGGCGGCGAGATAGGCGGTGATCTCCGCCGCCGACCAGTCGCCGATGCCGCTGATCTTGTCGGGCGTGATATTGTAGGCGTTCCAGCCCTCGGCGACGCCGCCTGCGAACTTCCGGCGCTGGTTGAGCGCCTGCATCAGGTTGCGAGGGGTGTGGCATTCGCCGCAATGCCCCGTCGCCTCGACCAGATAGGCGCCGCGATTCCATTCGGGGCTCTGCTCGGGCACCGGGCGGAAGCGCTCGTCCTTGTTGAAGAAGGCGGACCAGATGCCCATCAGCCAGCGCTGATTATAGGGGAAGCCGAACGTATTGCCCTTGTTGGCCTGCTTCACCGGCTTCAGCGAGAAGAGATAGGCCTTCACCGCCAGCACGTCGGCATCGGTCATCAGCGAATAGGATGCGTAGGGGAAAGCCGGGTAGAGGCGCGATCCATCGGGCGCGATGCCCTTGTGCACCGCGTTCAGGAACTGCGCGTCGGTCCATTTGCCGATGCCCGTTTCGGGATCGGGCGTGATGTTGGGCGTGTAGATGGTGCCGAAGGGCAGCACGAAGGCGCGGCCGCCGGCCCAGGGCGTGCCGCCCCTGGCGGTATGGCACGCCTCGCAGTCGGCCATGCGCGTGATATATTCGCCGCGCGTCTGCGGATCGGCATTGGCGAGCTCGGCCGGGACGCCGGTGGGCGACGGCCCCTTATAGGCGGCGAGATCGACGGGCGTGCCCTTTGCGAAGGCATAGGGGCCGGGCTGGAAGACGATCCAGCCGACCACCGCGAGTGCGACGACCGCGATGGTGCCTGCGACGAGCGTGACGATGCGCGCGATCGACATGGTTCAGGCCCCCTTCGCGATCAGCGTGCGATTGACCGGCATGCGCGTGAGCTGCACCCCCGTCGCCGCGAAAATGGCATTGGCGACGGCGGGCTGGACGACCACCGTCCCCGGCTCGCCTATGCCCCCCGACGGCGCCGTGCTCGGCACGATATGCGTTTCGATGACCGGCATCTCGTCGATGCGGAGCATGCGATAATCGTTGAAATTGCCCTGCTGCACCTGCCCGCCGGCGAAGCTGATCTCGCCGTGGAGGACAGTGGTGAGGCCGAAGACGACGCCGCCCTGGATTTGCGCGGTCAGCGTATCCGGATTGATGACGCGCCCGACATCCGCCGCGACGACGACGCGGGTGACGCGCACATCGCCGACATCGTCGACCGCGACGTCGGCGATACAGGCGAGATAGGAGCCGAACGCCTCGAGCAGCGCGACGCCGCGCCCGACGCGGCTGCCGAAGGACCAGGCCGGGGCGGGCGTGCCCCAGCCCGCCTTCTCCGCCGCCAGATTGAGCGCGGCGAGCGCGCGCGGCTCCTTGTCGAGCATGCCGCGCCGGAAGATGACGGGATCGACCCCGCTCTTGAACGCGAGCAGCTCCATGAAGCATTCGACCGAGAAGACGCTGCTGTTCGGCCCGACGCCGCGCCAGAAGGCGGTCGGCACGACCGTTTCGTGGCGAACATATTCGACGAGCATGTCGCCCAGCGCATAGGGCGGCTTCACCGCACCTTCGACGGCGTCGCCGTCGATCCCGTCCTTGAAGGCGGGCGGCAGCCAGCGCGCAAGGATCGACGGGCCGGTGACGCGGTGATGCCAGGCCGTCACCTTGCCATTCTCGACCCGCGCCTTCAGCCGGTCATGATACATCGGCCGATAGGCTTGCTGGCGGATATCCTCCTCGCGCGTCCAGACGACCTTCACCGGTCCTTCGACATGCTGGGCGATGCGCGTCGCCGTCACCACGCTGTCGGGTTCGAGCCGCCGGCCGAAACCGCCGCCGATCAGGTGATTGTTGATCGTCACCTTCGACGGATCGATCCCCAGCACCTTCGCCGCGCCGTCCTGCGACTTGCCGGGCACCTGCGTGCCCACCCAAACCTCGCACAGGCCGTCATGGACATGGACGGTGCAGTTCATCGGCTCCATCGGCGCATGCGCGAGATGGGGCAATTCATAGACCGCCTCGTACAGGCTGCCGTCCTTGAGCCTGGCGAGCGCATCGCCTTCCTTGCGCGCGGCGACGCCGGGGCCTTCGGAGGCCTTCTCCACCTCGGCCCAGAGCGCGGCCTGCTCCAGCGTGGCGTTCTTGCCCGGCGCCCAGGTGACCGAGAGCGCGCGCAACCCCTGCATCGCCGCCCACATATGATCGCCGACGACGGCGACCAGATCGTCGAGCACCACCACCTGCCGCACGCCGGGCACGGTCAGCGCCTGCGTCTGATCGACGCTGCCGACCTTGCCGCCCAGCACCGGGCAGGCCATCAGCGTCGCGACCTTCTGGTTGGGGCGGATGACGTCGATGCCATAGACCGTCTTGCCGACTGCCTTGTCGGGCGTGTCGAGCCGGTGCGCGGGCTTGCCGATCAGCCGGAACTGCGACGGATCCTTGAGCTTGACCTCGGCCGGGGGCTTCAGCCCGGCAGCGCGCCCCGCGACCTGCCCGTAGCGGATTGTGCGCCCGCTATTCTTGTGCGTGATGACGCCGTGGTCGGTCGACAGGCTCGCCGGATCGACGCCCCAGCCCGACGCGGCTGCCTGCACGAGCAGCGCGCGCGCGGTGGCGCCCGCTTTTCTGAGCGGTTCGGACCAGGCCTGGGTAGTGGTCGACCCGCCGGTCGCCTGGATGACGAGCGCGGGGCTGCCATAATTGGCCTGATCCGCCGGCGCATGCGCGGCGATCACCTGATCGAGCCCGATGTCGAGCTCCTCGGCGATGCACATCGCCTGCGAGGTATAGACGCCTTGCCCCATTTCGACCGCAGGCATGGTGATCGTCACCTTGTCGTCAGGCGCGATGTGGATGAAGGCATTGAAGCGCGCGCCGGTCGGCACCGGCTCGTCGGCGCGGGCACGGCCGGAAATGAACTCGACGCCGATCAGCAGGCCGCCCGCCGCCACCGCGCCCGCGCGCAGGACGGCGCGGCGCGAGATGCCCCCTTCGGCGGCGACGGCCTCAGGAACGGGCGGCATTTTTGATCCCCTCGCGGATGCGCACATAGGTGCCGCAGCGGCAGATATTGCCGGCCATCGCCGCGTCGATATCGGCATCGTCGGGCGCCGGATTATGCGCGATCAGCGCCGCCGCCGACATGATCTGCCCGGGCTGGCAATAGCCGCACTGGATGACCTCGAGATCGATCCACGCCTTCTGGATCTTCGCGCCCGCAGGCGTCGCGCCCACGCCTTCGATCGTGGTGACCTGACGGCCGCCGACCACACCGACGGGCATCTGGCACGAACGGACCGCGACCCCGTCGACATGGACGGTGCATGCCCCGCACTGCGCGATGCCGCAGCCGAACTTGGTCCCGGTCATGCCGAGCACGTCGCGCAGCACCCAGAGCAGCGGCATGTCGTCGGGTACATCGACGCTATGCCTGCTGCCGTTGATCGTCAGATCGGTCATGAGCAGTTTCCCAGGGGACGAGAATGATATGATGATGAACCTGTTGGGAAATCGGTTCAAGGTTACGGCCGTATATAGCGCCTGCCTCGGCACGCCGCTTGACAGCGAACGACCCCGGCGCGATGGTAGCGCTATCAAGAGAAAAGCGTGCAAAATGGGAGCCGATGTCGAAAGTCTCTATACGAATTGAAGACGCCCTGCCGGCGGATTGGCGCACCGGCCGCTTCGTCGGCCGCATCGATCCGGGCGCTGGCCCGACGCCGATTCTCGTCGAGGACGGCGAGGCTTACGACATGTCGCACGTCGCGCCGACAGTGTCGGAATTGCTGGCGGGCGGCGCATTGTCCGCTGACGACGGCCTTCCGCTCGGGCCGCTCGAGGGGCTTGGCCTCTCGCCCGCCGCCGACGCGAAGGTGCGGCTGCTGAGCCCCGTCGATCTGCACTGCGTGAAAGCATCGGGCGTCACCTTCGCGCTCTCGGCGATCGAGCGCGTGATCGAGGAGCGCGCGCGTGGCGACGCGGGTCAGGCCGCGGCGCTGCGCGAGCGGCTCGAGTCGCGCATCGGCGGCAGCATCCGATCGGTCACCCCCGGCTCGGCCGAGGCGGCGGCGCTCAAGGCCGCACTCATCGAAGACGGCCTGTGGTCGCAATATCTGGAAGTGGCGATCGGACCCGATGCCGAGATCTTCACCAAGTCGCCGGTGCTCTCCACCGTCGGCTGGGGCTGGGACGTCGGCGTGCGATCGGATTCGAGCTGGAACAATCCCGAGCCCGAAGTCGTCGTGATCATTGATCCCAAGGGGCGCGTCGTCGGCGCTACGCTGGGCAACGACGTGAACCTGCGCGATTTCGAGGGACGCAGCGCGCTGCTGCTCGGCAAGGCGAAGGACAATAACGCCTCCTGCTCGCTCGGCCCCCTCATCCGCCTGTTCGGCGACGATTTCGCGATGGACGACGTTCGCGCCGCCGAGCTTGAGCTGACGATCGAGGGCGAGGACGGTTACCGCCTTTCGGGCCGAAGCTCGATGAACCAGATCAGCCGCGATCCCGAGGATCTGGTGCGCCAGGCGATGAGCGAGCATCATTATCCCGACGGCTTCGCGCTGTTCCTCGGCACGCTCTTCGCGCCGACGCAGGACCGCGACGTACCGGGCAGCGGCTTCACGCACAAGAGCGGCGACGTGGTGACGATCTCCACGCCGCGCCTCGGCACCCTCGTCAATCCCGTCACCACCTCCAAGGCCGCCGCGCCCTGGGCCTTCGGCATCGGCGCGCTGATGCAGAATCTCGCCCGGCGCGGGCTGCTCAGCGGCCCCAGGGGCTAGGCGCCAGCGGGGGCCATCATGTCCGAAAGCGAATCTCCGATGCTCAAGCAAACCGCGCTCGCCGGGCGCGCGACCTATCCCAGCCTTGTCGACAAGCGCGTGTTCATCACCGGCGGCGGCAGCGGCATCGGCGCGGGGCTGGTCGAAGCCTTCACCGCGCAGGGCGCCAGCGTCGCCTTCGTCGACATTGCCGAGGCCGAATCCGAAGCGCTCGTCGCGCGCCTTTCGCCCGACGCGCGCCACGCACCGCGTTTCGACCCGTGCGACCTCAAGGACATCGCGGCGCTCCATAAGGTCATGGCCTCGGTCGAGGCCGAGCGCGGCGGGATCGACGTGCTGATCAACAATGCCGCCAGCGACGATCGCCACGCGATCGGCGACGTCACCCCCGATTATTGGGACGAGCGCATGGCGACCAACCTGCGCCACCAGTTCTTCGCGGCGCAGGCCGTCATCCCCGGCATGAAGCGCGCGGGCAGCGGCGTGATCCTCAATTTCGGATCGATCAGCTGGCACCTCGCGCTGGGCGAGCTCATCCTCTACCAGACCGCCAAGGCGGGGATCGAAGGGCTGACGCGTTCGCTGGCCCGCGATCTGGGCCGCGACAATATCCGCTGCAACACGATCGTCCCCGGCAACGTCCAGACGCCGCGGCAGGAAAAATGGTACACGCCCGAAGGCGAGGCCGAGATCGTCGCGGCGCAATGCCTTGACGGGCGTATCCAGCCGTCCGACATTGCCGCCATGGCCATGTTCCTCGCTTCCGACGACGCCCGCATGTGCACCGGCCACGCCTATTTCGTCGACGCGGGCTGGCGCTGAGATGACGACAGGCGCGGCGGAGCGCGTCGCGCAGGTCGGCGCAACGCTGGGCGAAGGCCCCGCCTGGGTCGGCAGCGAGCAGGCCTTGTGGTTCGTCGACATCAAGGAGCATCGCATCCACCGCTTCGACCCGGCGAGCGGCGCGATCGACCATTGGGACGCGGGCAATCAGGTGGGCTGGATCCTGCCGCGCGCGCGCGGCGGCTTCCTCGTCGGGCGGAAGGATGGCATCCACAGCTTCGATCCCGCGAGCGGTGCGATCGGCCCCGTCGTCGCGGTCGAACCGCATTATCCCGGCAATCGCCTCAACGACGCGACGACCGATGCGGCGGGGCGCATCTGGCTCGGCACGATGGACGATGCCGAGGAGGCGCTGACCGGCCATTTCCATATCTTCGAGAATGGCGCGCTGCGCGAAAGCGGGTTGCCGCCAGTCTCGATCACCAACGGCCCCGCCTTCTCGCCCGACGGCCGCACGCTTTATCACACCGATACGCTCGGCAAGATCATCTACGCGGCCGAGGTGCATGACGACGGCACGCTGGGCGCGACGCGCGTCTTCGCCGAGATCGAGGACAAGGCCGGCTATCCCGACGGCCCCGTGGTCGATGCCGAGGGGCATTTGTGGACCGGGCTGTTCTTCGGCTGGGGCGTGCGGCGCTATGCGCCCGACGGCCGGCTGGTCGAAACGGTGCGCCTGCCGACCTCCAACGTCACCAAGATCGCTTTTGGCGGCCCCGATCTCCGCACCGCCTATGTCACCACCGCGCGCAAGGGACTGAGCGAAACGAAGCTCGCCGAGCAGCCCGAGGCGGGCGACCTCTTCGCCTTCGCCGTCGACACGCCGGGGCTGCCGCTGACGCCGGTGGCCTTCTAGGCGGATCGCCGTCCGGGCGCTGTCCTACAGCGGCGCCACAATGTTATGCGATGCTGGCGCCGTGCGCCCTGCTCTTTGACAACGCTCGCGTTCCGAAGTTGAGAACACCCCTCCAGCCTCTCAACTTTGTCAACTTCCGGAGAGCGGAATCGCGCTTTTCCGCCATTCCCTACAGCGACCATCGTCACGCTGCCTACCCCGTCATTGCGAGCGCAGCGAAGCAATCCAGACGATACCCGGCGCGAGACTGGGTTGCTTCGCTGCGCTCGCAATGACGGAAAGGGTCAGTTGCCCGATCTGGCGTAGGGTCCAACCGTCGCGCCGATGAAGCCGCCTGCCGTCCGGGTGCTGAGCAGCGTCGCGTCGAGATCGCGCGTGAGCATCTGCCAGCGGCCCGGCCTCAGCGCGTAGAGGAAATCGATCCTGTCGCCGCGCGTGACGATGCGCAGTTCGACCGGACCGCGCGGCAACGCCACCGGACGCTCGGCGACTGCGACGCCGTCCGCCGGATCGGCCTCGCCGGCGCGGCGATCGAGGCGGATTTCGGTGCCTTTCGCGCCCTGTGCCACGGTCAGTGAGTAGAAATGCGCGCTGTTCTGGAAAATGGCGAGCCCCGCGCGGTCCCCGGGCTTTGCGGGCGCGAAGCTGACCGAGGTGGTGATCGTCGCCCAATGATGTTGCAGGCGGCGGCCGAGATAGGAAGGCTGGCCGTCGCCGCCGAGCGGCTCCGCGCGCGCCTCGACCGACAATGCGCCCTGGCCGAGGCTGAACCACTGCGTGCGGGTGGTGCGGAGCTGCATCCAGTAGAGCGGCAGCTTCGCCTCGCTGAAATCGTCGCGCACCGCGAAGGCGCCGCTGGTGGGGATGGCCGGCGCGGGCTGCGCCGCCAGCGCCGGGCGCTTGTGGACATAGGGAATGGCGGTGCCCGGCGGCAATATCTCCGGCCAGCCATCGCGCCAGGTGACGGGCAGCAGGAAAGTCTCGCGCCCGATATTATAATAGTCGCCACGATAGGGCCGCGTGGCGAGGAAGACGCTCCACCAGTCGCCCGCCGGCGTGGTCACCAGATCGGCATGGCCGGCCGAGGTGATCGGCAAGGGTCGCCGCGGATCGAGATCGCGCTGGGTGAGGATCGGATTGCGCGGCCCCGGCTCATAAGGGCCGGTGACCGATTTGCTGCGGAAGATGGTCTGCGAATGGCCCTCGGCGGTGCCGCCTTCGGCCGCGCTCAGATAATAATAGCCATCCTTGCGGTAGAGATGCGGCCCTTCGATCCAGATCGGCTTCTTCGCGATATCGACGCCGCCATTGACGAGAACCGTGCGCGGCCCGACCAGCTTGAGCGTCTTGAGGTCGAAGCGCTGGATCCAGATGGCGCGGTGTCCGGTATAAAGCGGCTCGCCCTCAGGGGGGCCGTTGTTGACCAGCCAGGCGCTGCCATCCTCGTCGAAGAAGAGCGACGGATCGATCCCGTCGAAATCGAACCAGGCAGGATCAGACCAAGGTCCGGAAGGATCCTTCGCGGTGACAACGAAATTGCCGCCGCAATCGACGCAGGTGTTGACGATGTAGAAGATGCCGTCGTGCCAGCTTATCGCCGGCGCGAAGACCGCGCGCGACATTTCGAGATTCTTGAAGTCGAGCTGGCCGGGCCGGTCGATCGCATTGCCGATCTGCGTCCAGCTCACCAGATCGCGACTGTGGAAGATCGGGATGCCGGGGAAATAGGCGAAGGTCGAATTGACCAGATAATAATCGTCACCGACGCGGGTGATCGAGGGATCGGAATAGAAGCCCGACAGGATCGGGTTGCGATAGTCGCCCGGCCCCGCCTTGACCTCTGCGTCGACGGGATCGGCGCCGCGATAGTCGAACCAGTCGAAACGCGCGACCGGGCCGCCGGCCGCCTGCGCGGCGGCGGAGAGCAGCAGCAGGGCGGCGGCGGAGAGCGATCGCATCAGTGATTGTGCCGCGGCGTGCGTGCGGCGACGCCGCGATATTTGACTGCCATTTCGAGCACCGCGCCGTCGCCGAGCTGGCCCGTCTTCTCGCGGTATATTTCTTCCCACGGCGTGTGACTGTCGGGAACGGGCGGCGCGCCTTCCACCGTGCGGCCCGCAATCACCGCCCCATCGACCAGCGCGTCGCAGGTGCCGGCATTGAGATCGATGCGCAGAATGTCACCGTCGCGCAGCCAGGCGAGCCCACCGCCCACAGCGCTTTCGGGCGAGGCGTTGAGGATCGAGGGGCTGTCCGACGTGCCCGACTGGCGGCCGTCGCCCAGCGTCGGCAACGCCATGATGCCGCGCTGGATGAGCGCATCGGGCGGCTGCATGTTGACGACCTCGGCCGAGCCGGGCCAGCCGATCGGCCCCGCGCCGCGGATGACGAGGATGCAGCTTTCGTCGATATTGAGCGCCGGATCGTTGATGCGGTGATGATAATCGTCGGCCCCGTCGAAGACGACAGCGCGCGCCTCGAACACGCCTTCGCTGCCCGGATTGCTCAGATAGCGGGCGCGGAAGGCGTCGGAGATCACGCTGGTCTTCATGATCGCGAAGTCGAAGAGATTGCCCTTGAGGACGAGGAAGCCGGCGCGATCCATCAGCGGATCGGCGAAGGGGCGGATCATCTCGCGATCAGGCGACTCGCGCCCTTCCAGATTGGCCGCGATGCTGCGCCCGGTGACGCTGAGGCAATCGCCGTGGAGACGGCCGGCCTGCAGCAATTCCCACATCACCGCAGGCACGCCGCCCGCGCGGTGGAAGCGTTCGCCGAGATATTGCCCAGCCGGCTGCATGTTGACGAGCAGCGGCAGATCATAGGCGTCGGACCAGTCGTCCGCCCCCGTCTCGATCCCGGCATGGCGCGCCATCGCGGCGATATGCGGCTGGGCGTTGCTCGATCCGCCCGCCGCGCTGACCACGGCGATCGCGTTGAGGAAGCTCTCGCGCGTCAGGATGCGCGAGGGGCGCAGATCCTCATAGGCCATGTCGACGATGCGGCGGCCGGTTTCATAGGCCATCTGCCCACGCTCGCGATAAGGCGCGGGGATCGCCGAGCAGCCGGGGAGCGAAAGCCCGAGCGCCTCGGCGACCGCGTTCATCGTTGAGGCGGTGCCCATCGTGTTGCAATGACCGGCAGACGGCGCGCTGTCGCACGCACGATCGAGGAATTCCTCCTCGTTGATCTCGCCCGCGGCAAGCTTGCGGCGCGAGCGCCAGATGACCGTGCCCGATCCGACCAGCTCGCCATTGTGCCAGCCGTCGAGCATCGGCCCGCCCGACAGCACGATCGCGGGAATGTCGACGGTCGACGCGGCCATCACCTGCGACGGCGTGGTCTTGTCGCAGCCCGTGGTCAGCACCACGGCGTCGATCGGATAGCCGTAGAGAATCTCGACCAGCCCGAGATAGGCGAGGTTGCGATCGAGCGCGGCGGTAGGCCGGCGGCAATTCTCGAAGATCGGATGGACGGGAAACTCCATCGGGA
The DNA here is from genome assembly GCF_058790595.1 of Sphingomonas sp. EU05-FHT14C10. Classification (NCBI taxonomy): domain Bacteria; kingdom Pseudomonadati; phylum Pseudomonadota; class Alphaproteobacteria; order Sphingomonadales; family Sphingomonadaceae; genus Sphingomonas; species Sphingomonas sp. EU05-FHT14C10. The sequence goes on from NZ_JBYTEN010000015.1 coordinate 46,476, forward strand.
TGCCACCCGCGTCGCGGATGCCGTCGCGCACGCGCTTCGCCAGATCGAGATGGATGCGATTGCAGGGCGAAAGGTCGCTGCCCGACTGGGCGATGCCGATGATCGGCTTGCCCGAGCGCAGCTCATCGGGCGTGATGCCATAGTTCATGAAGCGCTCGAGATAGAGCGCGGTCATGTCCGATCGGGCAGGATCGGCGAACCAGTCGCGCGAGCGGAAGGGGCGGACGGGAACTCGGGACAAGGGCACGCTCCGGTAAGTCAGGACAGTGTCGGTCCGTTAGCGCTAACAATCATGCTGCCGCGCAAGTCAAGCCGAAGGCGCGGCGCGCGTCGATTTCGGGCGGCGGCGCGGCGCGGCGTCGGACTGTCGGCGGACGAAGGTGAAATCGAGCAGATTGTGACGCGGATTGGCCGGGCTGTGCGCGCGCCGCGCCTTCACGTCCTGCACAAGCAGCTCAAGCGCGGCGCGTGACATGTCCGCGATCGGCTGATGGATCGTGGTCAGTTCCGGCCAGATCGTCGTCGACAGCGCCGTATCGTCGAACCCGCAGACGGTGAGATCGCTCGGCACGTCGAGCCCGCGCCGATGCGCGACCGCCACGGTCGCCGCCGCCATATCGTCGTTGCTCGCGAAGATCGCCGAGGGCGGATCGGCCAGATCGAGCAATATTTCCGCCGCGTCGAGCCCCGAGCGATAGGTGAACAGGCCATGCGCCACCAGCTCGTCGGCCTGCGAAAGCCCGGCATCGGCGAGCGCGGCGCGATAGCCCTCCAGCCGGCGCTCGCTGGCGGTCTGGTTGGGATTGCCGGTGATGAAGGCGATGCGCTGATGCCCGAGCGCCGCGATATGGCGCGTCATCGCATAGGCGGCCTGATAATCGTCGATGCTGACTGCGGACACAGATTCCGGCGGGCGCCCCGTTGCGACGACGACGACGGGGACGCCCGCTTCCTCGAGCACCGCGAGCACGCCTGCGGAATCGCAGAGCGGCGGCGGCAGGATCACCCCGTCGATTCCAATGCGCGCAAGATGCTGCGCCGCCTGCTTCTCTTCCTCTCCGATGTCGCATTTCTCGACGATGAGCTGAACGTTACTGCGGCTCGCCTGTTCAAGCCCGCCGACGAGGAATTCGCTGAGATAGGCGGCGCTGGGATTGCTGTAGAGCAACCCGATTCGGATCTCTTCCGCCCCCGCCAGGCTGCGCGCGGCGGCATTGGGCGTGTAGTTGAGCTCGGCGATCGCGGCGTTGACCGACTCGCGCGTCGAATCCCGGACATTGGCCTCGCCATTGATGACCCGCGAAACCGTCATCGGCGAAACGCCGGCGCGGCGCGCGACATCGCTGATCGTGGGAACCGAACGTTGACGACGTGACGACCTGTTGCTGCTCACCTGTTTCTCCGCTCCCCTGCCAGCGTCATAGAGCAAATCGGCAAGATTGCGCCAGACCGCCGTCCGAAAAGGGAGGCGGCCGGCAAAAAGGGGAAAATGCCGGCCGCCGTCAGGGAGGACCTAGAGAAGCGCACGCGCAGACCCGCGCGTACCGCAACCGGCATCGGGAACGAGAAAGGCAAGAGGCGCCTGGCAACACCGCGCGGGAACCTGCGCGACGATGCGAAATGCGAGGATCGAAGCTGTTGAAGGCCGGGCCATCGCATCGCTCTCCTGCCCCGTCGGTCTCGTCCGGACCGATCGCGACGACCGCACCCTCCATGGTAGCGATCACATATGCAGCCTATGGGAGCCCTCCCCTGCTGTCAACGCCGTTTCACGCCCCCGGATGACCCGGCGCATAGGGGAAGCGAAGCGCCTTGTAATAATCGAGATCATGTTCGGGCGCGCGGACGCCGGCGGGAAGCGGACGCTTCGAGATCGAAGCGAAATAGGCGATCGAGGCATCGCGCCACCAGCGCGCTTCCCTTTCCTGAACGGCGAGGAAATCGGCGGTCTTGGCGAAGCGATCGGCATCGACGAAAGGCTTCATGCGCGCCCAGTCCGCACGCATGGCGGCGACCGCCGCGACGCCGCGATCATAATGGGCGATCAGTTCCGCCCACAAGCTCCGCCCCGACGCCATGGGCTCGTCCCAGCCGACATGGTGGAACCACAGCAGATCGCGATCGGGCACTGTCTTGCGATCGGCGAACAGCTTCGCGACGGGCGGCGCATATTGCGCGACGCCGTTGCTGCCGGTGGCCGTCCGATCGAAGCCGATGCCCTGCGCGTCGGCGCGGTGATAATAGACCGGGTTCCAGTCGGGCCGGGCGAGATCGTCGACCCAGGGGCCGGGGCCATAATGATGCCCCGTCGCCATCAGATGCGCGAGGCCGAGCGGAGTCATGTAATCGACCACTGCCTCGCGCGAGGCCATCATCATGTCGACGACAGGGGCGACGAAGGCCGGATCGGTCGAGAAGGTAATCCGCGCCCAATCGGCGGCGATCCCGCGCGCCGAGGCCGAAGGATCCCAGGCAAGGCGGCCGAAGGCATACCAGTTGGCCTGATTGAACGGCGAACCCGCCCAGTCGCGATCGACGCCTATATTGGCGACCCCCGCCATGCCGGTGAGGCGATGGCCCTCGAGCGATCCGTCGATCACTTTCGCGACCGTCGATCCCTTGCCCTTCGCCTGCGTGTCGCTTTGCAACACTTCCTCGAACAGCGCGCCGAGATAGACGAGGTGCGTCGCGAAGCCGAGATATTCCTTGGTGATCTGGAACTCCATCATCAGCGGAGTCTGCGGCATCGCGCCGAACAGCGGGTGGAAAGGCTCGCGCGGCTGGAAATCGAGCGCGCCATTCTTCACCTGCACCATCACATTGTCGGCGAATTTTCCGTCGAGCGGCTTGAACTCCGCATAGGCCTGCTTGACGCGGTCCTCGGGCACTTCATGGCTGTAGACGAAGGCGCGCCACATCACGATGCCGCCATGCGCGCGCACCGCATCCGCGAGCATGTTCGCGCCGTCGGCATGGCTGCAGCCATAATCCTGCGGGCCGGGTTGGCCTTCCGAATTGGCCTTGACCAGGAAGCCGCCGAAATCGGGAATCGCGCGGTAGATCTCGTCCGCCTTCGTCTTCCACCAGGCGCGCACCGCGGGGTCGAGCGGATCGGCGGTCTTGAGCCCGCCAATCTCGATCGGGGCGGAGAAGCGCGCCGACAGATAGACGCGGATGCCATAGGGGCGCAGCACATCGGCCAGCGCCGCCGCCTTGGCGATATAGGGTGCGGTCAGGCTGTCGGCCTTGGCGTTCACATTGTTGAGCACCGTGCCGTTGATGCCGATCGAGGCATTGGCGCGGGCATAATCGGTGTAGCGGGGGTCAGCGAAATCCGGGAGCTTCCACCAATCCCAGATCGACTGGCCGGCATAGCCGCGCTCGACGCTGCCATCGAGATTGTCCCAATGATTGAGCAGGCGGAGTTTGAGCTTCGGCGCGGAAGCCAGCGCGACATGATCGAGTGCGCCGCCCTGCTGGACATGCGCGAGCAGCGCAAAGGCGCCGTAGAGCAGGCCGACGTCGCTGTTCGCGGCGATGGCGGTCGCCGGCCTTCCGCCGATGCTGACCGACCGCACGACATAACCCTCTGCGCCGGCCGACCGGAGCGGCAGCCCGAGCGCGGCGATCGCCGGCAGGTTGGCGGGCGTGCCGATCAGGATTGCGCCGTCGCCTCCTCCAGCGCCGCCGCGCGGTTCGGGGCGCACGCCGGTGAGGCCGCGGAGCCCATGTTCGAGCTCGGCAATCGCGGCCTTGACGGTGGGCGAAGGATTGGCGGGCGCGAGAATGAAACGCGATGCGCGCGCGACCTGCTGGCGCTGGCCTTCGGGAAGCGGGCGGTAGCGGAGCCAGAGATCATAGCCGTCCTCCGCGCGTGCGGCCTGCGACAGGCACGCAAGCAGCATGGCGGCAATGACGACGACGAACGACGGGACGCTCAGATGCCTTGCAAACATGGTCTTCCTCTCCCCCTTCGACCCCAGCATAAAGGGCCGTGTTCCCCGGCCGGGCATTGACAAGCCTCGGTGCCAGAGAACATGGTAGCGTTATCATTCTATGCGCTGTTTACGCGCGCAAAGCGCGATGGCCAAGCGGGGAGAGGAAATCGATGCGCGCGACAGCGACGCCCGGCGGCGACAGGATCGGCCGCGCCTGCGGAGGCGGGCAATGAACCGGCGCCAGGCAATCGGCCTTTTCCTTTCGGCATCCACCGTCGCCTTGTCTCCGGCAATCGCGGCCAAGGCGGCGGCGCGCCCGCTTTACCGCGACCCCACGGCGCCCATCGACCTGCGCGTCCGCGACCTGCTTGGCCGCATGACGCTGGACGAGAAGGTCGCGCAGATGATCGCGTTGTGGGGCACCAAGGCCGAGGTGATGAGCGAAGGCACGCTGACCTTCGACCCCGCGCGCGCAAGCAACGCCTATCCCAACGGCGTCGGGCAGATCACGCGCCCGTCCGACCGGCGCGGCGGACCGGCGGTGGCGGCGGTTGCGGGCGGCACCGGCGCGCGCTGGCGCGATCCGGCCGACACAATCCGCTTCATCAATGCTGCGCAGCATTGGGCGATGACGCAGACGCGGCTGGGCATCCCCATCCTGTTCCACGAGGAGGCGCTGCACGGCTATATGGCGCCGGACGCGACGATGTTTCCGCAGGCGATCGCCATGGCAGGCAGCTTCGATCGCGATCTGGTGCGCGAGGTGAACGACGTCATCGGGCGCGAGGCGCGGGCGAACGGCGCGATCCTCGCGCTGTCGCCGGTGGTCGACATCGCGCGTGATCCGCGCTGGGGGCGGATCGAGGAGACGTTCGGCGAAGACCCCTATCTGTGCGGCGAGATGGGCGTCGCATCGGTCGAAGGGCTGCAGGGCGACGGCAAGACGCTGCCAGCCGGCAAGGTATTCGCCACGCTGAAGCACATGACGGGGCATGGCCAGCCCGAGGCCGGGACCAATATCGGTCCTGCACCGATTTCCGAGCGTGAGCTGCGCGAGAATTTCTTCCCGCCTTTCCGTGCGGTGGTGAGCCGCACGGGGATCGGGGCGGTGATGCCGTCCTATAACGAGATCGATGGGGTGCCGAGCCATGCCAATCGCTGGCTGCTGACCGATGTGCTGCGCGGCGAATGGGGCTTCGATGGGCTGATCGTCAGCGATTATGGCGCGGTGGAGGAACTGGCCAAGATCCACCATGTCGCGGCCGACAATCAGGGCGCGGCCCGGTTGGCGCTGGCCGCCGGGGTCGATTGCGAGCTGCCCGACGGCATCGCCTACCGCACGCTCGTCGATCAGGTGAAGGCCGGCACCGCCGCGATCGCCGATATCGATGCCGCGGTCGCGCGCATCCTGACCTTCAAGTTCCGCGCCGGGCTGTTCGAGGCGGGTCCGGTCGATCCTGTCGCGGCCGCAAGGCTGACCGGCAATGATGCGGCACGCGCGCTGGCGCTGAAGGCGGCGCGCAAATCGCTGTGCCTGCTCACCAACGACGGGACGCTGCCGCTCACCCCCGGTGCGCATCGGCGGGTCGCGGTGATCGGGCCCAATGCCGCCGTCGCGCGCCTTGGCGGTTATTCGGGCGAACCCCGCCACGCCGCCTCGCTGCTCGACGGAATCAAGGCCAAGCTGGCCGGCAAGGCCGAGGTGGTGAGCGCGCAGGGCGTGTTCATCACGCGCAGCGAGGACCGGTCGGCCGATCTGGTCGAGCTGGCCGATCCGGCGCGCAACCATGCACTGATCGCCGAGGCGGCCGACGTGGCGAAAACCGCGGATATCATCATCCTCGCGATCGGCGACACCGAGCAGACGAGCCGCGAGGGCTTTGCCCGCAACCATCTCGGCGATCGCACCAGCCTCGATCTGGTCGGCGAGCAGAATGCGCTGTTCGACGCACTGCACGCGACGGGCAAGCCGATCATCGTCTGCGCAATCAACGGACGCCCGCCCAGCTATCCGGGAGTGGCGGCACGCGCCAATGCGCTGCTCGAATGCTGGTATGCCGGACAGGAAGGCGGCACCGCGATCGCCGAGGCGTTGTTCGGCGAGATCAATCCGGGCGCCAAGCTACCCGTCACCGTCGCGCGCGACGTGGGGCAGGTGCCGATCTTCTACAATCGCAAGCCTTCGTCGGGGCGCGGCTATCTGTTCGCCGACACCGCCCCGCTTTTTCCCTTCGGCTTTGGGCTCAGCTATACCAGCTTCGAGATCGGCGCACCGCGCCTGTCGCAGAGCCGGATCGCCAGCGCCGCGAGCGTGGCGGTGGAAGTCGACATCGCCAATGTCGGCAAGCGCGCGGGCGACGAGGTAGTGCAGATCTACGTCCACGACCGCGTGGCGAGCGTGACACGGCCGATCAAGGAGCTGAAGCAGTTCGCGCGCGTCTCACTCGCCCCCGGCGAAAGGCGCACGCTGCGCTTCACGCTTGGCCCCGACGCGTTCAGCTTGTGGAACGAGGACATGCACGAAGTCGTCGAACCCGGACTGTTCGACATCATGGCCGGACCCAATTCGGTCGACCTCAAAGCGACCACACTCGAAATCGTCTGACGGATAGGCCAATAGGCAGCCCAGGACGGATCCCCATCAGCCCCCCAGGACGCAGGACGATGAAGCCCCTCATTCTCAATCCCGATCGCCTTTTCCCCGCCGACGCGCGCATGCGCGACATCGCCCGCGCGCTTTATGCGGGCGTGAAGGACCTGCCGATCATCAGCCCGCACGGCCACACCGATCCGGCCTGGTTCGCCTATAACGAGTCCTTCCCCGATCCGGCGCAGCTGCTGATCGTGCCTGACCATTATGTCTTCCGCATGCTCTACAGCCAGGGCGTGCGGCTGGAGGATCTGGGCGTGCCGAGCATCGACGGGACGCCGGTCGAGAGCGATCCACGCAAGATCTGGTCGATCTTCGCCAACAATTACCATCTGTTCCGCGGCACGCCTTCGCGCATGTGGCTCGACTGGGTTTTCGCCGAGGTTTTCGGGCTGACATCGCGGCTGGAGGCGGAAACCGCCGACCTCTATTACGACACGATCGACGCCGCGCTGAAAAGCGACGCATTCCGGCCGCGCGCGCTGTTCGAGCGTTTCGGAATCGAACTGATCGCAACGACCGAAAGCCCCGCCGATCCGCTGAAGCATCACCGCGCGATCCGCGAATCGGGCTGGGGCGGCCGCGTCGTCACCGCCTATCGCCCCGATCCGGTGATGGACCCCGAGCATAATGGCTTCGCGAACAATCTGAAGCGCTTCGCCGAACTGGCGGGCGAGGATATCTCGACCTACGCTGGCTATCTGCGCGCGCACGAGAATCGCCGCGCCTATTTCCGCGAGGCGGGCGCGACCTCGACCGATCACGGCCACCCTTCCGCCTTCACCGCCGACCTCTCGCGCGCCGACGCCGAGGCGCTTTACGCCAAGGTGCTCGCCGGCCCGGTGAGCGCCACGGAAGCCGAGCTGTTCCGCGGCCAGATGCTGACGGAAATGGCGCGGATGAGCATCGACGACGGGATGGTGATGCAGATCCATCCTGGCGTCCACCGCAACCATAATCCGGGCGTGATGGCGCGTTTCGGCCGCGACAAGGGCGCGGACATTCCCGGGCCCACCGACTATGTCGACGCGCTGAAGCCGCTGCTCGACCGCTATGGCAACGAGCCCAGGCTCTCGATCATCCTCTTCACGCTCGACGAGACGAGCTACAGCCGCGAGCTCGCGCCGCTTGCCGGCCATTATCCGGTGCTGCGCCTCGGCCCGCCCTGGTGGTTCAACGACAGCCCCGAAGGCATGCGCCGCTTCCGCGAGCAGGTGACCGAGACCGCCGGCTTTTACAACATGGTCGGCTTCAACGACGACACGCGCGCCTTCCTGTCGATCCCTGCGCGCCACGACGTCGCGCGGCGCATGGATTGCGGCTTCCTCGCCCAGCTCGTCGCCGAGCATCGGATCGAGGAAGACGAAGCGCATGAAGTGGCGCACGCGCTGGCCTACGACCTCGTCAAGCAGGCCTACAAGCTGTGACCCGCCTGTCGCCGGCGGTGCTCGCCGCGCTGCCCGCCGACGTCGTGCGCCCGGCCTATGACCGGGCGGCGGCGAAGCGCGGCGTCGTCCACCTCGGCATCGGCGCCTTCCACCGCGCGCATCAGGCAGCGGTGTTCGAGGCGGCTTTGGCGGGCGGCGACCTGCGCTGGGCGGTGACCGGCGCGTCGCTGCGCTCGCCCGGCGTGCGCGACGCGATGTCGCCGCAGGACGGCCTTTATGCGCTGGTGGTGCGCGACGGCGCGGACGAGCAGGTGCAGATCATCGGCGCGATCCGCGAGGTGCTCGTCGCGCCCGAGGACCCGGCGGCGCTGGTCGTCGCGCTCGCCGACCCCGACACGCACATCGTGACGCTGACGATCACCGAGAAGGGCTATCATCTCGATCCCGCGACGGGCGCGCTGATCGAGGACAGCCCCGACGTGCGCCACGATCTGGACGATCTGACCGCGCCGCGCACCGCGCCGGGCTTTCTGGTCGCGGCGCTCGCGCGGCGGCGCGCGGCGGGCCATGCGCCCTTCACCGCAATTTCCTGCGACAATCTGCCGCATAATGGCGCGCGGCTCGAAGCCGCCGTCACCGCGATCGCACGCAAGCATGATCCGGATCTGGCCGAATGGATCGCAGCGAAGGGCGCCTTTCCGCAGACGATGATCGACCGGATCGTGCCCGCGACCACCGAAGAGGATATCGCGGCGCTGGGCGAGCGCATCGGCGTCGAAGACCGGGCCATGGTCAAGACCGAGCCCTTCACCCAATGGGTGATCGAGGATCGCTTTGCCGGGCCGCGCCCCGACTTCGAGGCGTTGGGCGTGCAGATCACCCGCGCGGTCGCGCCGTGGGAGGAGGCCAAGCTCCGCCTGCTCAACGGCGCGCATTCGGGGCTGGCCTATCTGGGCGGGCTCGCGGGCATCGATTTCGTGCATCAGTTCGTCGAGCGCCCCGAGGGCAAGCGCTTCGTCGAGGCGCTGTGGGACGAGGCGGAGACGACGCTGAACCCGCCCGCCGAGCTGGACGTCGCCGCCTATCGCACCGCGTTGATGGCGCGCTTCGCCAATCCGGCGCTGCAGCACCGGACGCGCCAGATCGCGATGGACGGATCGCAGAAGCTGCCCCAGCGGCTGGTTGCGCCGATCCTCGCCCGCCGGGCGAAGGGACAATCGATCGACCGGCTGGCGCTAGCGGTCGCGGCGTGGATGCGCTGGCAGGGCGGCGTCGACGACGGCGGCGCGGCTTTCACCGTCGACGATCCGCTGGCGGCGGAAACCGCGCGGCGGATCGCGGGGCTGGGCAGCGCCGGCGAGCGCGTCCGCGCGCTGACCGGCATCGAGGCGATCTTCCCACCCGAATTCGGGGCGGACGATGTCATCGCCGCTACGATCGGCGCGCATCTCCAGACGATCGAGACCAAGGGCGCGCTGGCAGCGATCGCCGACGCCTGATCGCTTTGCTGCACCTGCTGCTGCGGACGGCGTTCGCAGCAGAAATTTCACCCTTCGTCGATCGGACGATGGCTAAGCGCCTTTGCTTGCGGCATGATCGGCGGATGGCAACGCTTCTTGCGCTCATCCTCGCGCTCGCCGGGCAGCAGGTTCCGGCCGCCCAGCCGACGCCGCCGACCATCCCGCCCGCCACGCTCGACGACACGCTGGAGATCAGCGGGGACGAGGTGGCCGCCAAGGCGGCGCGGACGCGGCTGACCGTGCCGGTGATGGTCAACGGGCAAGGACCGTTCCGCTTCATCGTCGACAGTGGCGCCGACCGGTCGGTCATCACCCAGTCGATCGCCGCGCGCATGAACCTGCCGCCGGGCAAGGCGGCGATGCTCCACAGCGTGGCGGGGGCCAAGCGCGTCGAGACCGTCAAGATCGACTCGATGCTGATCGGGACGAGCGAGGTTTACGACCTGATCACCCCCGTGCTTCCGGAACTGTTCGTGGGCGCGCAGGGGATCATCGGGATCGACGCGCTCGCCGAGCAGCGGCTGATGCTCGATTTCGACAAGAAGACGATCAGCGTTCAGGATTCGCGCAAGCCGGCCGCCGTCGAATCCGATGTGATCGTCGTGACGGCGCGGCTGCGCCACGGGCAGTTGATCCTTGCGCAGGCGCTGGCGGGCGAGAGCCGGCTGTACGCGATCATCGACACCGGATCCGAAGTGACGATGGGCAATATGGCGCTGCTCAAGCGCATCTTCCGCGGCCGCAACCCGCCGACGGCGACGCCGATCGTGCTGACCAGCGTGACCGGGCAGACGCTGGAGGCGAGTCTGGTGATCCTGCCGCGCATGAAGATCGGTGGACTCAATTTCGAGAATGTGCCGGTGGCCTTCGCCGACGCCGCGCCGTTCGCGCTGTTCGGCCTCGGCAGCCAGCCGGCAATGCTGCTGGGCACCGATCTGCTCGAGAATTTCCGGCGCGTCTCGCTCGACTTCCGCAACCGCAAGGTGCGCTTCCAGCTGAGGCGGTGAACTCTCCTCCGGCTTACAAATCATTGCTGCGGGTGCGGGTCCGCTGTCACGGCGGCGTCATATTGGCGTAATGTGGCGCGGCCGGCCACGCCGGCGCGCAAAGCATGGGGGTCCATATGCGCCTGACGCCGATTGCCGCAGCATTGTGCCTTGCCGGGGCGACGCTTTCCGCCCCCGCCATGGCCCGCAACGAAAAGGCCTGGGACGATGCGAGCACTGTCTCACGCGATGCGCTCGTCGTCGTCGCGCTCGGATTGCCCGCGGTCAAGGGCGACTGGACAGGCGACCTGCAGGCGGGGGGCAGCATCCTCGCCGCCGGGCTCGCCAGCTATGGGTTGAAGGAAGCATTCCCCGAATGGCGGCCCGACCGATCGGATCGCAAGAGCTTCCCTTCGGGCCACACGTCGGTGGCGTTCGCCGCCGCGGCATCGTTGCAGAATCGCTATGGCTGGCAGGTGGGTATTCCCGCGCAGATCGTGGCGGCGTTCACCGGCTTCTCGCGCGTGCAGGCGCGCAAGCATCACTGGTATGACGTGGTGGCGGGTGCGGCGATCGGCGAAGCGTCGGGCTTCCTGATCACCACCAAGCGCAATGCCAGCGTGCGCGTGCTGCCCTGGGGCGACACCAAGGGCGCGGGGGTGACGCTGGGGATGCGCTTCTAACGGGCCTCCGCCCGCCCGATACCGGGCGAGCGGAGCGCTTTGCATTAGAAGGCGGCGGTGATGCTGAACACCGCGCGGCTGCCGGCGATCGACGAGCCGTCGCTGGTGTCCGAGAAGTTGGGCAGCAAATAGGCCGACTTCTTCTTGGTGATGCTGGTGTCGACATAAGCGACGCCCAGCGTCACCGGCCCGACGACGACATCAACGCCCAGCAGCCAATCCCAATATTTGCCGGTGGGCGCGAGGCTGGTGCCGTTGGGGCCGAGGCCGGGATTGCCGTTGGAATGGCCGAGGTGGCCCTTCACCGTCGCCGGCGTGCCGGGGATGCCCGCGCTCGCGTCACCCCAGATATAGAGATTGTCGTGCTTGGCGCCGATGCGGCTCTTGGGCGTGTTGGACCAGTTGCCCAGCGCCTGCTGCTTGGGCGCGTAGGCGATGCCGGCGAGCAGGCTGACCGGGCCGGCGGTGCCGCTGACCTTCACATAGGGCTCGCCGAAATCGGTTTTGTCGTAGCCGCCCGGATACATGTACCAGGTGAGGCCGGCATCGACCGTCACCGGACCGACGGGCAGCTTATAGCCGCCGACCAGATCGAGCTCCATATTGGCGCCGCCGAAAGTGCCCCAGCCCGAAAGGTTCGAAGCCCAGACGCTCGCGTACAGGCCGCTCTTGTGCGCGACGGTGAAGCCGCCCTGGATCGCGAAATCCTTGTCGGTCTGCGATACGCCGCGGAAGCGATAGTCTGAAACAAGGCCGACCGAACCGGATACCGTGAACGGCTTTTCCGGCTCGGTCTGGGCCAGGGCCGGTGACGCGCCGGCAAGCAGCACGGCAAGGCATGCATATGTTTTCATTTGGAACATCCCCCAATTCTTATGGTGATGTCCCACCTGCGCCCGGATTTGCGTGCCCTCTCACCCCTGGGAAGGAAAGGCGGTGACACGTCCGTCCGAGGCGGCCAGCTTATGCGGCTTGCGCTTCTGGTCTTTTTCCGAACTGTAACGAAATATTGCGGAATACCGGCATGGGCGCGCGCGGGCGCGGCCCTGGGCGGCAAAGAGAAACGCCGCCCGGACGAGGTCCGGACGGCGTCGAGTTGGAGGGAATTTGGGTTCGGATCAGGCGCTGAGGCGCTCGACGTGGCGGCTGTCGCCGGTCAGCTCGATCTGCATCCCCTGCCCGCGCTTGCGCTGGAGCCAGTCGCGCAGCAGTTCCGAACAGCTGTGATCGAGGCCCGCGAGGCGCTTCAGCTCAAGGTGGAGCGGACGGCCCTCGGGAACCGAGTCGAGCGCGTTGCTGAGCTTGGGCAGCGAGACGAAGGTCGCCGCGCCGTCGAGCGCCAGCCGGCTCTCGGTCTCGCCGTGATCGGCCTCGACGTTGAGGCGGAGCTTGCGGCCATACGGCAGGATCTCGAGCAGCGAGAGCGCAATGCCCGCCAGCACGCCGGTCAGCAGATCGGTGGTGACGACGAGGATGAAGGTCGTCGCCCAGATCAGCACCGGCAGCACGCCATAATGGTGGAAGAGGTGCCTGGCGTGGCTGACGCTCACCAGGCGCCAGCCGGTGATGACGAGCACGCCGCCGAGCGCCGCCATCGGGATCTCGCGCAGCAGCCAGGGCAGCAGCGCGACGAAGCCGAGGATCCACACGCCGTGGAGGATCGCCGACAGCCGCGTCATCGCGCCCGCCTGCACGTTGGCCGAGCTGCGGACGATGACGCCGGTCATCGGCAGCGCGCCGGCGAAACCGCAAAGCAGGTTGCCGATGCCCTGCGCGCGCAATTCCTTGTTATAATCGGTGCGCACGCCGTCATGCATGCGGTCGACCGCCGCCGCCGACAGCAAGGTCTCGGCGCTGGCGATAAACGCGATGGCGATGGCCGCGACGATCAACGCCGGATCGCCGAAGGTCGAGAGGAAACCCGCGCCCGGCGTCTCGATCGCGCCGACGATCGACTGGGGCACGTCGATGCGCGCCACGTCGAGCTTGAGGAAGAAGGCGATGAGTGTCGCCGCGACGACGCCGATCAGCGCGCCGGGGACGAGGCGGAGCGAGGTGGGACGGAACCGCTCCCACGCCAGCATGCCACCCATGGTGACGAGGCCGATCAGCAACGCATATTCGGCCGCCTGGAAATCGCCGAACTGCAGGCCGAGCACGCGGCCCGGCATGGCGGCGAGGTTCTGGACGCCGCTGGCAAGCGGCTTCGCATCGAACAGCGTGTGGAACTGGCCAATGACGATCAGCGCGCCGATGCCGGCAAGCATGCCGTGGACGACCGCCGGCGAGATGGCGCGGAACCAGCCGCCCAGCCTGAAGACGCCGGCGACGACCTGCAGCGCGCCCGCGAGCACGAGGATCGGCCCGAGCGCCGAGATGCCGTGATCGCGGACCAGTTCGAAAACGATGACCGCTAGGCCGGCGGCCGGGCCGCTGACCTGAAGCGGCGAACCGGCAAGGGCGCCGACGACGATGCCGCCGATGATGCCGGTGATCAGCCCCTTCTCGGGCGGAACGCCCGAGGCGATGGCGATGCCCATGCAAAGCGGCATCGCCACGAGGAAGACGACGATCGACGCGGTGAAGTCGCGCGCCAGGAAGGGCGCACTCAAACGCGACATTGCCTGCGACGCCATATTTTACTCCGCGGCCTGCATGAAGGGCTCGACCTGCGCCGCGGCAAGGCGCTGGGCGGGCTCGAGCGCGACGGGAAGGGTCTGGTCCTCGCGCAGCGCGACGAAACGGCCAGTCTTGCCATCAAGGCCGAGGATCTGGCCGGCGTGGATGTCGACGAACCAGCCGTGGAGGGCGATCTCACCGCGCGCGATGCCGGCGGCGACCGACGGGTGCGTGCGGAGATGCGCGATCTGCGCGACGATGTTCTCAAGCGCCATCGCCCGCACGCGGGCATCGCCCGTCAGCTCGGGATAGCCGGTGTTGACGACGTTCTGCGCGGCCGTCGAGTGACGCAGCCAGGCCGCGACGTTAGGCATGGTGGCGAGGCTCTCGGGGTTGCTGAGCGCTTTCATCGCGCCGCAGTCCGAATGGCCGCAGACGATGATGTCGCGCACGCCGAGCGCCATCACGGCATATTCGACGGTCGACGAGACGCCGCCATTCTGCGTGGCGAAGGGGGGCACGATGTTGCCCGCGTTGCGGCAGACGAACAGGTCGCCCGGCGCGGCCTGCATGATGAGTTCCGGCACCACGCGCGAGTCGGCGCAGGAGATCATCAGCGCCTTGGGCGCCTGACCCTGCGATGCCAGCTTTCCGTAAAGCGCGCTCTCGTTACGAAACACGGTCTTCTCGAAGTCGAAGACGCGGCCAATCAGATCGTTCACGATCACACTCCTGGAATTATTGATCAGGAGGCTGACATAAGGGCGCTGCCTTGCTGCGGCGCAGCGTTGTTGTAAGGAATTGTTTCTGGCCGAAAGGGTGCTGGCATCGTGCGTCGACGATGCCCTCAGGCTGCGGGAAGCGCCACGATCGCGCGCAATCCGCCGCCCGGCCGGTTCTCCAGCGACAGGGTGCCGCCTTCGCCTTCTATAACCTCGGCGACAATCGCGAGCCCCAGCCCGAGCCCCCGCGTATTGCGCCCGCGCGCGGCATCGAGACGGACGAAGGGGCGAAGGACCTCGGCGACGCGATCGGGCGGAATCCCGGGGCCGTCGTCATCGATGAAGATACGCGCACCCTCACCCTCTGGTTCGAGCGTGACGCGGACGTTGCCGCCATAGTGAATGGCGTTCTCGACGAGATTGGCGAGCGCGCGCCGGAACGCAGAGGTGCGCACGAACATCTCGAAATGATCGGGACCGCGATAGACGGCGTCATGGCCGAGATCGACCGCGCCATCGACGAGCGTGGCCGCCAGCACCGCCACGTCGGTGCGCGCGCGGGGTTCCGGATCCTCCGCCCCCCCAAGGAAGGCAAGGAGCGAGGCGAGCATGGCTTCCATTTCCGCGACATCCTGTCGGGCAGCCTCATTGCCCTTCGCGCCATCGAGGCGAAGCTGGAGGCGCGCCAATGGCGTGCGCAGATCATGGCCGACGGCGGCCAGCGCCTGGGTCCGGCTTTCGATGAGCTGGCGGATGCGAAGCTGCATCTCGTTGAAGGCATGGATCAGGCTGCGGACTTCCGCCGTCCCTTCCTCGCGCACCGGCTTGAACTGGCCCGCGCCGACATGGTCGGTTGCATGGACGAGCGCGCGCAGCGGCCGGAGCGTGCGGCGGATCATCGCCGCTGCCAGCAGGATGAGGATAAGCGCGGGTGCGAGCGCGAGCAGCACGCGGCCGAGCGCCAGGCTCCAGCCCTGCTCGATCTGGCGGGCGCCGAACAGCATCCGGCTGCCGTCGGGCAGCCGCAGATCGCCGGCGATGCCGGATCCCTTGCGCAGCGGTGCAAGCCGGAGATGCAGATCCGATCGCGCGAGATCGGGCTCCCACGCCAGGATCTGGCTGCGCATGCGATCGAGCCCAGGCGCAAGATCGGCACGCGGCGGCGCGCCCGGCTGCCAATGGACATAATAGCGATCGGTGGTCAGTTCGGCCGCCATCTCATCGCGTTCGGGGACCGGGCGTTCGCTGAGCAGCTTGCGCGCGATGACGAGATGCTCGGCAAGGCGGCGCGCCTCGTCGTCACGGATCGAGAAATGGGTGGCGCGTTCGTAAAGCAGCGTGCTCGCGCCGAATTCGACGACAATGACGACGAGCAGGATCGCGGTGATCCGGCCGAGAAGCCCGAGCGACCGGATAAACGGGCGCATCAGCCGCCCATGCTCAGGCGCGCGTCACTTCGACGTTGAACATATAGCCGACGCCGCGGACCGTGATGATCGGCGCGGCCTGGCCGGCGCCTGACAATTTGCGCCTGAGGCGGCTGACGAGCACGTCTATGCTGCGATCGGACGAGTCGCCGAGCCGGGTGCGCGACAGCTCGATCAGCCGCTCGCGCGCGATGACGCGCTGGGGCTGCGACAGGAAACTGGCGAGCAGATCGAACTCGGCGCCGGTCAACTCGACGATCGCGCCGCTGGGCGAGCGGAGCTCGCGGCGCGGAAAGCTGACCGTCCAGCCGTCGAAATGCGCTTCGTTCTCGCGCGCCTCGCCATGCTGGCGATCAAGGCCGCCGCGCCGCAGCACCGCACGGATGCGCGCCAGCAGCTCGCGCGGGCCGAAAGGCTTGGCGAGATAATCGTCGGCGCCGAGTTCAAGCCCGATCACGCGGTCTGCCTCGCTCCCCTTGGCGCTGATGAAGATGATCGGCACGTCGCTCTTGCGGCGAATCTGGCGGCACAGGTCGATGCCGTTGGTGCCCGGCAACATGATGTCGAGCAGCACGAGATCGACAGGGCCGGCATCGAAGGCGATCCACATCTCCGGCGCGGTCGCGGCCGGCCGGACCACATAGCCATTCTCCTGCAGGACGCGCGCGGTGAGCGTGCGCAGAGGCGGATCGTCCTCGACGAGGATGATGGTCTGGGCGCTCATCGGGGGGCACGACGCATGGCGGACATCGACGGATAGCTAGGCCAGGCCGGCATCTGCTTCAACCAAGCCGCCCGATGGACATATTTTGTTACACATCTGCAATCGACCGGAACGCATAGAGCCATCATTTCTTACAAACGCGCCACGCCCCCGCAAGTGACGGCCCTTAATTTTGGCGGACTGACAAGTCACCCCCAAAAAGGATAGGATTAGTGCGCTTTCCCCTGATCGTGCTGGCGGCCCTCACCGCCCTGCCCGCCGCCGCTTCCGCCCAGTCGCTGACCGACACGCATGAGCGCGTCTGGTCGCCCGCCGGCAAGACCCCCGCGGTTCATTATCGCCCGCTGGGCGCCAAGGCCTGCACCACGACGCGCGCCGCGCACCCGTGGACCAAGGGTCACACGCACGCGACCGCCAAGTGCGGCGCGCAAGCGGACATCGCCCAGCAGAATGTGAACAAGGCAGCCAAGGCCGAACGCCCCGGCGCCTGACGTTTCCCCCGATCGGCGGCGCTCCAAAACGCTGCCGATCATCCCTTCAAAGGGGTCGGCCTGCGCCGGCCCCTTTTTGTTTCTCTGCTCAACGCGCCAACACCGTGCCGGAGACGACGCGGTTTGCAAGCGGGCGGCCCGCCTCGGCATCGGCGAGGCTTGCCAACGTCGTTTCCGCGATCGCGGTCAGCGCCTCTTCGGTCAGGAAGGCCTGATGGCCGGTGACGAGGACGTTGGGGAAAGTGAGCAAGCGCTGGAAGACGTCATCCTGGATGATCTCGTTCGACAGATCCTCGAAGAAGAGATCGGCCTCCTGCTCGTAAACATCGAGTGCGACGCCGCCGAGCTTGCCTGACTTGAGCCCCTCGATAAGCGCGGTCGTATCGATCAATGCGCCGCGGCTGGTGTTGACGACGATCAGCCCCGGCCGCGCCGAAGCGATCGCGCGAGCATCGATCATGTGACGCGTGTCGGGGGTGAGCGGGCAATGGAGGCTGACGATGTCGGACCGCGCCAGCAGCTCGTCACGCGGGAGGTAGCGGACGCCGGCCGCGACCAGTTCGGGATCCTCGACGATGTCGCTCGCCAGCACTTCGCAGCCGAAACCGAGACGGAAGGCGCGCGCCACCCGCGCGCCGATCCGCCCGGTGCCGATCACGCCCACAGTGCGGGTCGAGAGATTGCGGCCGATAAGGCCTTCGAGCGCGAAATTATTCTCGCGCACGCGCGCCCAGGCCCGATGGATGCGGCGATCGAGCGCGAGCAGCAGGCCGACGCTGAATTCGGCGACGGCCTCAGGCGAATAAGCGGGCACGCGCACGACGCCGAGCCCCAGGCGTTCGGCCGCGCGCAGATCGACATTGTTATAGCCCGCGCAACGCAGCGCGACGAACTTCACGCCGATCGCCGCCAGCCGCTCCAGCACGGCCGCATCGACACGATCGTTGACGAAGATGCACACCGCGTCTTGCCCGGCGGCGAGCGCGACCGTATCGGCATCGAGGCGCGGCTCGAAATAGGTCAGCCGATGCCCGAAGCGGGCGTTGGCGGCGTCGAGAAAACGCCGGTCATAAGCCTTAGTGCCAAAAATCGCGATCCGCATCATCTTTCCCCAACGCCCTGAAAAGGCAGATAAATCACGTATTCCGTAACGGAATCCGCGGATCGATCCGTCGCATAGGTCTTGCCCAGCCCGATCGGGTCATCCACTGTCCCATTTTACATTGCGGAGACAATGATGGCCGATATCGCCGGCCTCTACCATGAGGAACACGGCCCGGCCGACGCCGAACCATTGCTCCTCTCGCCGGGGCTGGGCGGGCTCGGCAGCTTCTGGCGGCCGAATATCGCGGCGCTGGCCGAGCGCTATCGCGTCATCGTCTTCGACCATCGCGGGACCGGGCGCAGCGACCGGACGATCGGCGAAACCACCGACATCGCCGATATTGCTGCGGATATGCTGCGCCTGCTCGACGGGCTCGGTATCGATCGCGCGCATGTCGCGGGGCAGGCCGTAGGCGGGCTTGCGGGTCTGATTCTCGCGCTCGACGCACCCGCGCGGATCGGGTCGCTGACCGTCATCAACGGCTGGTCCCGGCCCGACGCGCATCTGCACCGATGCTGCGACCTGCGGCTGGCCCTGCTGCACGACGGCGGCGCCGAGGCTTATCTGCGCGCCCAGCCCATCTTCATGTACCCCGCGCGCTGGATCCCCGAGCATGAAGGCGAGCTGGCCGCCGAAACCGAGCTTCACCTTTCCGAATTCGCCGGCATCCCGGCCATGGAAAAGCGCATCGAAATGCTGCGCCGCTTCGACGTCGACGATCGGCTGGGCGAAATCGGCGCGCCGGTACTGCTGATCTCGGCCGAAGACGACATGCTGGTGCTTCCCTCTTGCTCCGAGCGGCTGGCAACGCGCATCCCCGATGCGGAGCACGTTGCGCTGCGCTTCGGCGGCCATGCGTGCAGCGTCACCGATCCCGCACGCGTCAATGCGCTGATGCTCGACTTCCTGTCGCGCCATCCGATCGGCGACACGCCGATCGTCTGCCCGGTCTGAAAATCAGAGAATAGCGGGAAGATCCAATCCCTTCTCGCGCGCGCAATCGATCGCGATGTCGTAGCCGGCATCAGCATGGCGCATCACACCGGTGGCGGGATCGTTCCACAGCACGCGCTCCAGCCGGCGCGCGGCCTCGGGCGTGCCGTCGGCGACGATCACCATCCCGGCGTGCTGCGAAAAGCCCATGCCGACGCCGCCGCCGTGATGGAGCGAAACCCAGGTCGCTCCACTGGCGGTATTGAGCAGGGCGTTGAGCAGCGGCCAATCCGACACCGCGTCGCTGCCGTCGCGCATCGCCTCGGTCTCGCGATTGGGGCTGGCGACCGATCCGCTGTCGAGATGGTCGCGGCCGATGACGACAGGGGCTTTCAATTCGCCCGAGGCCACCATCTCGTTGAAAGCAAGGCCTAGGCGCTGGCGATCGCCGAGCCCGACCCAGCAGATGCGCGCCGGCAGGCCCTGAAAGGCGATGCGTTCGCGCGCCATGTCGAGCCAGCGGTGCAGGTGCGCATTGTCGGGCAACAGTTCCTTCACCTTCGCGTCGGTCTTGTAGATATCCTCGGGATCGCCCGACAGCGCGGCCCAGCGGAACGGCCCGACGCCGCGACAGAAGAGCGGGCGGATATAGGCGGGAACGAAGCCGGGGAAGGCGAAGGCGTTGGTCACGCCTTCGTCGAGCGCGACCTGGCGGATATTGTTGCCGTAATCCACGGTCGGCACGCCCGCCGCCTGGAAGTCGAGCATCGCCTGGACATGCACGGCCATCGATGCGCGCGCGGCGGCAGCAACGGCCTGCGGATCGCGTTCGCGCTCGGCGAACCAGCGATCAAGGCTCCAGCCGGCGGGCAGATAGCCGTTGACCGGATCGTGCGCCGAGGTCTGATCGGTCAGCAGATCGGGGCGCACCCCGCGCCGGTAAAGCTCGGGAAGAAGCTCCGCCGCATTGCCGAGCAGGCCGACCGAGATCGGCGTCCTGGCTCTGGTGACGAGATCGAGCGCCTCATCGACATTATCGGTCGCGCGATCGAGATAGCGCGTCTTCAGGCGCATCTCGATCCGGCTCGGCTGGCATTCGATCGCAAGGCAGGAGGCACCCGCCATCACCGCCGCGAGCGGCTGCGCCCCCCCCATGCCGCCAAGCCCGGCGGTGAGCAGCCATTTGCCCGACAGGTCCCCACCATAATGCTGGCGCCCCATCTCGACGAAGGTCTCGTAAGTGCCTTGAACGATGCCCTGCGTGCCGATGTAGATCCATGAGCCCGCAGTCATCTGGCCGTACATGGCGAGCCCCTTCTTATCGAGCTCGTTGAAATGATCCCAGTTCGCCCAGTGGGGAACGAGGTTGGAGTTGGCGATCAGCACGCGCGGCGCATCGGCATGGGTGCGGAAGACACCCACCGGTTTGCCCGACTGGACGAGCAAGGTCTGGTCGCCCTCGAGGCGCTTCAGCGTCTCGACGATGCGGTCGAAGCTCTGCCAGTCGCGCGCCGCGCGGCCGATGCCGCCATAGACCACCAGCTCGTGCGGATTCTCGGCGACGCCCGGATCGAGATTGTTCATCAGCATGCGCAGCGGCGCTTCGGTCAGCCAGCTCTTCGCCGAGAGATCGGTGCCGGTCGCGGCGCGAACGGTGCGGCTATTGTCGATACGGGTCATGCTTTTCCCTTCGCGAAGGCAATGCAGGCTTCGATCAGCTGGACGAGGATGGGGAGGATCGGAGGTGAGGCGGCGATCGGCGTCGGCCAGTTGTCCGGCCCCGGCATATCCGGCTCGACCATGTAGCCGCGCATCGAAAGCTCCATTTGGATCGCATGGACGCCCTGCTGCGGACGGCCATAATGGCGCGTCGTCCAACCGCCCCGGAAGCGCCCGTCGACGACATGGCTGTGCTCGCTGGCGGCGCAGATGCCCGCTACGGCGGCGACCAGCGCGGGATCGCACGTAGCGCCGCCATTGCTGCCGATGTTGAACTGGGGAAGCTCGCCGTCGAACAGACGCGGCACGCGGCTGCGGATCGAATGCGCGTCGTAGAGGACGATATGGGGATGAGTGGCCCGCAATCGCGCGATCTCCGCCTCCAGCGCCGCATGATAGGGCGCGAAATAGGCGCTGCGGCGACGCTCTATCTCGGCGGCGTCGGGGATCGCGCCGGGATAGAGAGGTTCGTCGTCGAACGTCTCGGTCGGACAAAGCGTGGTGGTGGTCTGGCCGGGATAGAGCGACGCGCCCGAGGGATCGCGATTGCAATCGATAACGCTGCGCGACAGACGCGTGCGAACCGTGGTCGCCCCAAGATCGCGCGCGAAGGCATAGAGCCGATCGATCCACCAGTCGGCATCCTTGCGCGCCAGCCATGGCGAGGCGAAGGCGTCCGCAAGCTCGGCCGGGAAATCGGCGCCGGTATGCGGCAGGCCGATGATCAGCGGCGCATCGCCGCGATGGATTTCGACGAAATCGATCATCGTCAAAGCCTCCGTTCGTGTCGAGCGCAGTCGAGACACGAGCGCGCGACGCCTTGCATCCCTCGACTTCGCTCGGGACGAACGGGGAGAGAGAAGCTCCTCACGCCACACCCGGCAAGGCGTCGCCCGCAAGCGCGCCTGTTCGCACCAGGATCGCCGCAGCCTCGATATCAGGCGCGAAATGCCGGTCCTCGTCGAGATGCGGCACCTGCGCACGGATCACGCCGCGCGCCGCCTCCAGCGCGCCACTCGATTTGAGCGGGGCATGGAAATCGCAGCCTTGCGCAGCCGCCAGCGCCTCGATCGCCACCACCGCCATTGCATTGTCGGCCATTGCGAGCAGACGGCGCGCACCATGCGCTGCCATCGAGACATGATCCTCCTGATTGGCCGATGTCGGGATCGAATCGACGCTCGCCGGGTGCGCGCGCTGCTTGTTCTCCGACACCAGCGCCGCCGCCGTCACCTGCGGGATCATGAAGCCCGAATTGAGACCGGGGCGGGGCGTGAGGAATGCCGGCAGCCCCGACAGGGCGGGATCGACGAGCATCGCGATGCGCCGTTCGGCGAGCGAGCCGATCTCGCAAATGGCGAGCGCGATCATATCCGCCGCAAAGGCGACGGGCTCGGCGTGGAAATTGCCGCCCGACAGCGCCTCACCGGTATCGGCGAAGATCAACGGATTGTCCGTCACGCCATTGGCCTCGATCGCAAGCGTCGCGCCGGCCTGGCGCAAAATATCGAGAGCGGCGCCCATCACCTGCGGCTGGCAGCGCAGGCAATAGGGATCCTGCACACGCGCGTCGCCCTCAAGATGCGAGGCGCGGATCGCCGAACCCACCATCAGATCGCGCAGCGCATCGCCCACCGCGATCTGCCCGGCATGGCCGCGCAGCGCGTGGATGCGATGATCGAATGGCGTGTCCGATCCCTTGGCGGCTTCGGTCGACAATGCGCCGGTGACGAGCGCCGACCGGAAAAGCCGTTCGGCCTCGAACAGCCCGGCGAGCGCGTTGGCGGTGGAGAATTGCGTGCCGTTGAGCAGCGCCAGCCCTTCCTTGGCGCCCAGTTCGATCGGCGCCAGTCCGGCGCGCGCGAGCGCATCGGCGGCGGCCACGCGCTCTTCGCCGACGATGATCTCGCCGACCCCGATCATCGCGGCCGCCATATGCGCGAGCGGCGCGAGGTCGCCCGACGCGCCGACCGATCCCTGCGCGGGAACGACGGGCGTCAGGCCGCGCGCCAGCATCGCTTCGATCAGCGCGACAGTCGCGGGCGAGACGCCGGATGCGCCCTGCGCGAGGCTGGCGAGCTTCAGCGCCATCATCAGGCGGATGACGGGCACGGGGCTCGGCTCGCCCGTTCCGGCGGCATGGCTGAGCACGATGTTGCGCTGGAGCGTCGCCAGATCGTCGGCGGCGATGCTGACGCTCGCCAGCTTGCCGAAGCCGGTGTTGATTCCATAGGCCGGCAACCCGCGCGCGACGATGCGATCGACCGCCGCCGCACTGGCCGCGATCGCCGGTGCCGACGTCGGATCGAGCGCGACGTCGGCGCCGCGATAGATGGCGCGCCAATCGGCGAGCGTTGCCGCGCCGGGGATGAGCGTGATGATCGTCAATGGCCTCTCCAGATGCGCGCATGGAGCGGATTGAAGCCCATGCGATAAACAAGCTCTGCGGGGGTCGCGACATCCCAGATCGCGAGATCGCACCACTTGCCGGGCTCGATGGCGCCAACCTCCGCCTGCAGTCCAAGCGCGCGCGCCGCATTGCGCGTCACGCCCGCCAGGCATTCCTCGACCGTCAGGCGGAATTCGATCGCCGCCATGTTCATCGCGAGCAGGATCGAGGTCAGCGGCGAGGTGCCGGGGTTGCAGTCGGTCGCGATCGCGATCGGCACGCCCGCCGCACGCAGCGAAGCAACCGGGGGCAGCTTCGTCTCGCGCATGAAATAATAGGCGCCGGGAAGGAGCACCGCGACGGTGCCTGCCGCCGCCATCGCTGCCACGCCCGCTTCGCTCAGATGCTCGAGATGATCGGCCGAAAGTGCGCCGTGGCGTGCCGCAAGCGCCGCGCCTTCGAGGTTGGACAATTGCTCCGCATGGAGCTTGACCGGCAGGCCATGGCGTGTAGCGGCCTCTAACAGGCGATCGATCTGCGCGGGCGTGAAACCGATCCCCTCGCAGAAACCGTCGACCGCGTCGGCCGCTCCCGCGCGCGCAATGGCCGGGATCATCGCGTCGCAGACCAGCACGACATAGGCATCGGCATCGCCGGCATATTCGGGAGGCAGCGCATGCGCGCCAAGGAAGGTCGCGCTGACCGAAACGGGCCGCGCCGCGCCGAGCGCACGGACGGCGCGGAGCATCTTCAGTTCGGCGTCGGTCGACAGGCCATAGCCCGATTTGGCTTCGATCGTCGTCACGCCCTCGGCAATCAGTGCATCGAGGCGGGGAAGCGCCTCGGCGACCAGTTCGGCCTCACTGGCGGCGCGCGTCGCGCGCATGGTCGATACGATGCCGCCGCCCGCCCGCGCGATCGCCTCATAGCTCGCGCCGTCGAGCTTCATTTCGAATTCGGTGGCGCGATTGCCGGCATGGACGATGTGTGTGTGGCAGTCGATCAGCCCCGGCGTGATCCAGCGCCCTTCGCAATCGATCGCCTCGCGCGCGTCGAACAGGGGCGCATCGGCACGCGGGCCGGCATAGACGATTCGCCCGTCCAGCGCGGCGACCACGCCATCCTCGATCGCGCCCAGCCCGCCCAGATCGGCGCGCATCGTCGCCAGCCGGGCATTGGTCCAAAGGCGGTCGCTCAACATGCGTGGCTCCCCGACAAGACGCTGGCACTTGCAGCGAATATGTATATACATAACCGCATCGCTCCGCGACTGTCCAGAGCGGCAAGGAGGATCGCATGGCCCTGTGGTTCGAACGCGCGCTGACCGCCGAAGGCTGGCGAAAGGATGTGCGCATCACACTGGCCGGCGGCACCATCGTCGCGATCGAAGCAGGCGCCAACGCCCTGCCCGACGACGAACGCCACGCAGTCGCCATCCCAGCGCTCCCCAATCTCCACAGCCATGCCTTCCAGCGCGGCATGGCAGGGCTGGCCGAGCGCGCGGGCGACAGCGTGGATAGTTTCTGGACCTGGCGCGAGGCGATGTATCGCTTCGTCGACCAGATCGAGCCCGAGACGCTTCATGCCATCGCGGCGCTTGCCTATGCCGAGATGCTGGAGGCTGGCTTCGCACGAGTCGGCGAGTTCCATTATCTCCACCATGCGCCCGACGGCCGGCCCTATGCCAATATCGCCGCAATGGCCGAGGCGATCGTGGCGGCGGCCGACGAGACGGGGGTAGCGCTGACCCTGCTCCCGGTCTTCTATGCCCACTCCGATTTCGGCGGTGCGCCGCCCCTGCCCGCGCAGCGCCGCTTCGTAAACGATCTCGACGGCTATGCGCTGCTGTTCGAGGCAAGCCGCGCGGCAGTGGCGGGCCTTGGCGACGCGGTGGTCGGGATCGCACCGCACAGCCTGCGCGCCGTGACCGCGTGGGAACTGGACGCACTAGCGAAGCTCGCCCCCGATGCCCCCGTCCATATCCACATTGCCGAACAGATGCGCGAGGTCGAGGCCTGCATCGCTTGGAGCGGCGCGCGCCCGATCGAGTGGTTCTACGATCATCAGGAAGTCGACGCGCGCTGGTGCCTCGTCCACGCAACGCATGCCGATGAGCGCGAATGGCGGATGATCGCGAGGAGCGGCGCGGTCGTCGGGCTGTGCCCGATCACCGAGGCCAATCTGGGCGACGGCATCTTTCCCGCCCAGGCCTATCAGGCGGCGGGGGGCGCGTTCGGCATCGGATCGGACTCGAATATACTGATCGATGCGGCCGAGGAGCTTCGGCTGCTCGAATATGGCCAGCGGCTGACGGCGCGCGGGCGCAACATGCTGGCAGGCGGCGCCGGCCGGTCGACGGGCGCGGCGCTATGGCGCGATGCCCTCGCCGGGGGCGGCCGGGCGCTTGGCGCTCCCACGCCGGGGATCGCGGCGGGGGCGCCCGCCGACTTCCTCTCGCTCACCCGCGACCACCCGCTGATTGTCGCGCGCGATGGCGACGCATTGATCGACAGCCTTGTCTTCGGCGGCGCGCGCGGGCTGATCGATTGCGTCTGGCGCGCCGGCGCGAAGCGCGTGAGCGGCGGGCGCCATCACCGGCGCGACACGATCGAGGCGCGTTACCGCGCAGCATTGCGCGCATTGCTGGCATGAATATCGAGGCGCCGCTCCACGAGCGGATCCGGCGCGCGATCGAGGCGCGGATCATGTCGGGCGAGTGGAAGCCCGGCCACCGCATCCCTTATGAGCATGAGCTCGAAGCCGAATATGGCTGCTCGCGCATGACGGTGAGCAAGGCGCTGGGCGCGTTGGTGCAGGCCGGGCTGCTCGAGCGGCGGAGGCGCGCCGGAACCTTCGTCGCCGCGCCGCGCTTCCACCGCGCGGCGCTCGAAATCCCCGATATTCGCGACGAGGTCGCATCGCAGGGCCGTACCTATGGGCTGGAACTGATCGAACGATCGGCACGGCGGGCCAGCGCGGCGGATCGCGCCCTGCTCGGTGGCACGTCGGGTCGACTTCTCGCGATCGACTGCCGCCACCTCGCCGACGGGCGGCCTTATGCGATCGAGCGGCGGCTGATCAGCCTTGCCGCCGTTCCCTCCGCCATCGACGCCGACTTCGCTAGCGATCCGCCGGGATCATGGCTGCTCGATCACGTCCCCTGGACCGAAGCCGAGCACCGGATCACCGCGATCAATGCCGACGCCGCGACCGCGCGTCTCTTGGCGGTGGACGTGGGGCTGGCCTGCATCTGCCTCGAGCGATGGACATGGCGCGGCGAGGAGCGGATCACCTATGCGCGGCAAGTCTATCCCGGCGACAGTTATGGGCTGGTCGCGCATTTCAGGGCTTGAGCGCCGATCTTGCACCAGCACTTCGTCATTGCGAGCGAAGCGAAGCAATCCAGAACGATGCCTGGCCTCCGGCTGGATTGCTTCGCTTCGCTCGCAATGACGGGGGGAGGCCTTCGTCAGCGGCGAACGTCGAACCCGCCTTCGAGGAAGGCAGCGACTTCACCGGGGCCGGCGAGGCAGAAATCGCCGGGGATCGAATGCTTGAGCGCCGCGAAGGCGAGGCCGATCTCGGCGGCCGCATCCGGCCCCTGCGGCAGGCCGTGGAGTACGCCCGCAGCAAAGGCGTCGCCGCCGCCGATGCGATCGACGATGCCGGCGATCGTCACCTCGCGCGTCTGGTGCGCCGAGGCGCGCATATCGATCCGCGCCGACAGGCGGTGGCGATCGGCATCGTCGACATGGCGCGCGGTCGAGGCGATGAACTGAAGCTTCGGGAAGGCGGCGAAGGCCGCATCCGTCGCCTCGCGCCGCCGGTCTGGCCCGTCACCCGAGAAATCCTGGCCGAGCAGCAACGCGACGTCGCGATGATTGCCGAACATCAGATCGGCATGGCCAATCAGTTCGGAGAGGATCGCGCGCGGATCGCCGTCCCATGCCGCCCAGAGCTGCGCGCGGAAATTGCCGTCGAACGAGACGGGGACGCCGGCATCGGATGCCGCGCGCGCCGCCGCGAGCGCCATGGCTGTCCCATTGGGGCCAAGCGCCGGGGTGATCCCCGACAGATGCAGGCGTCCGGCGCCTTGGAGAAGCGACGGCCAGTCGAAATTTTGGGGGCCGGACGTCGCGAACAGGCTACCAGCGCGGTCGTAGACGATCGACGAGGCGCGCAGCCCCGCGCCTTGCGACAGAAAATAGAGGCCAAGCCGTCCCTTGCCGCGCACCACGCGCGAGACGTCGACGCCCAGCCCGCGCACGTCACGCAGCGCAGCGTCGCCGAGCGCCCCTTCGGGAAGCGCCGTCACCAGCGCCGATGCGGTACCGAGCCGCGCGAGACCCACCGCGACGTTGGTCTCCGCCCCGCCCCAGGTCGCATCGAAGCGCCCCGACTGGAGCAGCATCTCGCGCCCCGGCGCGGACAGGCGCAGCATCAGCTCCCCGAAACAGATGATGGGTGCGGCGGCGCTGTCGGTCATATCATCTCCCCGTGGCGCGCAGTCGCGCCGATTCATCGGCCCTTAGCGGGTTTCCTTGCCGCTCGCGACCATCTGGCTGAGATGATCGAGATAGGCGACGATCGCGTCGTCGTCGGTCTCCGGGATCGGCGCCTTATAGGCCTCGCGCATCTTGGCGACCGTCGCCCGCCACTGCTCATGCTTGAGCTTCGGCTGGACGAGGATCATGCCGGGAGAATGGCAGGCGGTGCAGCGCTCGCGGACGAGCGCGAGGTTGGGGCCGGGCGGCAGAGGCTCGTCCGAGGTCGGCAGGGCAACGCTCACCGAGTGGACCGCAATCGCATCGGGCTCGCGCGCCACGCCGGGCTTGGCATAGCGATCGCAGCCGGCAAGCAGCGCGAGGAGCGGCAGCAGTGTGAGGATTGGTTTCTTCATGCTGCCGTCACCGCCACGCGCTCGACCACGCAGCGCATATAGCCGCCGGGGTTCCAATTGGGTTTGAAGGGCTGCGCGACGCCGGCACCGTTGGTGACGCGGCTCATCAGCGTCAACGCGCCGCGCGGAACGGGCGGGAACAGCGCCTCGAAGCGGCGGAAGCTGTAGCGCCCCTCGTCATGGCCGAGCGCCGCGCGTTGCCAGCTCCGGCCGCCGTCGATCGACACATCCACCGAGGCAACGCCTTGGTCGCCGCCCATCGCGATGCCGCGCACCGACAGCGGCGCACCGGCGACCACCGTCGCGCCATCGGCCAGATTGGTCACGAAGGAGCGCGGCGGCATGGTGCTGATCGGCTGGGTCGGGAAATCCTTGGCCCCCGGCACCACATTCGCGCCCGGAGCCGAGGGTACGCGATAGGCCTTCGCCATCCAGTAATTCTCGTCCGGCGCGGTCAGCACCTCGATATCGTCGAGCATCTTCACCCAATAGGTCGAGAACCAGCCGGGTACGATCAGCCTGAGCGGGAAGCCGTTGAGCAGGGGCAACTGCTCGCCGTTCATGCCGTAAGCGACGATCACCTCGTCGCTGAGCGCATGATCGATCGACAGCGACTTGAAATAATCGGGATCGGGCATCAACGGCTGATCGGCGGCGCCGAAACGCACCGCGACCGAACCCGCTTTCACCCCGGCCTGCGCGAGCAGATCCTTCAGCCGCACGCCCAGCCAGCGCGCATTGCCCATGGCGCCGTTGCGCCACTGCGCGCCGGGCACGCGCGGCTCGAACAGCCCGCGCGAATTGCCCGAGCATTGGTTGACCGCAGCAATTTCGACACGCGGCATCGCGATGATGTCCCCGACCGCGAGGCTCAGTTCGCGGGTGACATTGCCGCGCACTTTCAGCCGCCACGCATCGACGTCGACGTCGGTCGGCACCTGCGCGAGGTGCCAGCGAACATAGAAACGATCATTGGGCGTGAAGACGCCCTGGTCGAACACCTCGAACGGCGTTTCGAGCAGCGGCGGCCGGTTGCGCTGCAAGATCATCTCGCCCTTTTCGGGGAAGGCCTTGGTCAGCGCGCGCTCGCTGGGTCCGCCCGGGAGCCGGAGGTCCACCAGACCGCCGCCGGCAACGGCCGCCGCTGCGCCCGCGCCCGCCAGCCCCGCGCCGGCGAGCAACCGCCGGCGGCTGAGCGCATAGGCAAGCGACGCATCGAGCCGGTCCACCATTCTTCTCTCCTTTGCTTCGCGCTTGCCCCCGTTCGGGCGGCGAAGGCAAGTCCGAACATGGCTTGGCGAAGCGCACGAAGACCGCTAGGTGCGGCGGCGACGCAGGGTAATAGCCCTCGTCGAGATCGCGCCGGTGCCCCGCAAGGGGCCTAAGAGGGAATGCGGAGCGGGCGGAAGCCCGCAAGCCGCGGCTGTCCCTGCAACTGTGAGCGGCGAGCGCGATGCCCATGCCTTCCTTCCGGGGAAGGCGGCCACTGGACCAAAACAGGTCCGGGAAGGCGGGCATCGGGCGATGACCCGCGAGCCAGGAGACCTGCCGGTGCGATGTCGCTCTTGCCATGGTCCAGGGAAAGGCCAGGGCACGGTCCTCCGTCTGAGCGACGAACGAGCGGCTGGGGCCGCACGGTGCGAAGCTCGCGGGCGCCATCCGGGCGTCGGTCCGCGCGCTTGCCCGGCCGGATAACGGCAGGCCCCCGCCTTTGTCGCTAAGACGCCGGGGGGTTTGTTACGATGAAGAGCATTTTCCATTCCGCCTCGCTGGCCGCCGTCGCGGCCATGCTGGCGCCTATGCCCGCCTTCGCCGCCGATGATGACGGTGCGACCGGCAACGACATCATCATCACCGCCAGCCGCACCGGCCAGCCCGAGCAGCTCGACAATATCGGCGTTTCGGCGACGCTGCTCGACGCACAGGCGCTCGACCAGCGCCAGACGCGGATCGTGTCGGACATCCTGCGCGACGTGCCGGGCGTCGCCGTCAGCCGCACCGGCAATGTCGGCGGGATGACGCAGGTCCGCATCCGCGGCAGCGAGGCCAACCATGTACTGGTGCTGATCGACGGGATCGAGGTTTCCGATCCCTATCAGGGCGAATATGATTTCGGCACGCTGATCGCCGACCCCGATGCGCGCGTCGAGGTGCTGCGCGGGCAGCAGAGCTCGCTCTACGGGTCGGACGCGATCGGCGGCGTGATCCAGTACATCACCGCATCGGGCCGCGAGACGCCGGGCGTTTCGCTGCGCGCCGAGGGCGGTTCGTTCGACACCGCTTCCGCTGCCGCGCGCGTGGGCGGATCGAGCGGTACGTTCGACTATGCGGCGACCGGATCCTTCTACCACACCGGCGGTACGCCGACCGCGTTCGGCGGCACGCGCGACG
Organism: Sphingomonas sp. EU05-FHT14C10; assembly: GCF_058790595.1. Classification (NCBI taxonomy): domain Bacteria; kingdom Pseudomonadati; phylum Pseudomonadota; class Alphaproteobacteria; order Sphingomonadales; family Sphingomonadaceae; genus Sphingomonas; species Sphingomonas sp. EU05-FHT14C10. The sequence continues at coordinate 77,061 of NZ_JBYTEN010000015.1, forward strand.
TGGGATCGGACAGCGTCGGCGCGTCGCTCAAGCTCAACTGGCAGGCGGCCGAGAACCTCAAGCTCTCGGCGGTCGGGCGCTACAGCTATACCGACGCCGACTATAACAATACCGACTATACGCCCGGCAGCCCGACCTTCGGCTATCTGATCGATTCGCCCGGCGTCCGCACGCGCAACCGCGCCTTCTACGGCCTGCTGCGCGCGCAGCTCGGCCTGCTCGACGATCGCTGGGTGAGCACGCTGACCGGCCAGATCGCCGATACCAAGCGCAACGATTTCGACCATGACGATCGCACCTCGGGCGACAAGGGCACGCGGTACAAGGCCTCGTTCGACAGCAGCTTCCGCATCGGCGAGGGCGCGGTGAAGCACAAGCTGACCGTGGCGACCGACGTCGAGCGCGAGGATTACCAGAACACCTCGCCCGATCCGTTCGGCTTCGTCTTCACCGGCAAGCGCCACACCGACAATGTCGGGCTGATCGGCCAATATGATCTGAGCGTGGGCGACAATTTCACCGCCGGCGCCTCGATCCGCCACGATTTCAACAATCGCTTCGCCGATGCGACCACCTATCGCGCGCAGGCCAGCTACCGTTTCGACAGCGGCACGCGCCTCCACGCCGCGATCGGATCGGGCGTCAAGAATCCCGGCTTCTACGAGCTCTATGGCTATTCGGACGGCCGCTATATCGGCAATCCGAACCTGAAGCCCGAAAAGTCCGAAGGCTGGGAAGCCGGCATCGAACAGGCGTTCGGCGACGTCGCGACGATCGGTGCGACCTGGTTCGACAATCGCCTGAAGGACGAGATCTACACCGCCTATCCGGCGCCCGACTATGTCGCGACGCCCGCCAACCGCACCACCAAGTCGAAGCAGCAGGGCATCGAGACCTATGCCTCGATCCGCCCCTCGCCCCAGTGGCGGATCGATGCGGCCTATACCTGGCTCCATGCGCGCGAGGACGGGCTGGCCGAGGTGCGGCGCCCGAAGAATATCGCCAGCGTCAACGTCGCCTGGACGAGCAAGGACGATCGCTTCACCGGCACGGTCACCGCGCGCTACAATGGCCCGCAGGTCGACCTTGCCTATACCGATCCGTCCTTCATTCCGGATCGGGTGACGCTGAAGAGCTATACGCTGATCAACCTCGCGGCCGACTACAAGCTGACCAAGACGCTTGCCGTCTTCGGCCGGATCGAGAATCTGCTGGCCGAGGATTATCAGGAAATCTTCGGGGTCCGCACTGCGGGACGGGCGGCCTATGTCGGCATTCGCGCCCGTTTCTGAGCGCTCAGCGGCCTGCGGCGCGCAACTGCGCCGCGAGGCTCCTCACCGCCATCGGGTAGGAGGGGCCGCCGCATACCGTGGCGGCCTCCGGAATCCGCAGGCGGGGGATATCGGCGATCGCGGGATGGTGCAGCAACTCCGTCCCGCGATCGACCGTCTTGTCGCTGCTGCTTTCGACGATCAGCATGTCGGGATGCGCGACCACCATCTGCTCCAGCGTCAGCCGCGACAGGACGGGCCGGTCGAGCACGGTCGCGAGGTTGGTTATCCCCAGCCGTTTCATGATGTCGTCGACCAGCGTGCCCGTGCCCGTCAGATAACCGCGGCGCTGATAATAGGCCGCGACCGTGCGCCTGCGCGCCGGCCGCACCCCTTTGAGCTCTTCATTCATCCGCGCGATCAGCGCCTCGCCGCGTTCGGGATGCCCCAGCGCGCGGGCGACCGTGCGAATCTGATCGACGATCTGGGCGTAGCTGTCCGCCGGGGCAAGATCGAGCGTCGCGATCGGGCGGCCCTCCGCGTCGTGGAACGTCGGCGTCGCGCGCCAGGGGCTGGCGATCACCAGATCGGGCCGCGTCATCACGATATCCTCGGCCCGGCCACTCGTCACCGGGAAGCGCCCCGCCTCGCGCGCCGCGAAGGACATTGCGGGATCGCGCGCATATTTGGTCAGCCCGACGATCTGGCCCGGATCGGCAAGCGCGAGCAGATATTGATCGGCGCACAGGTTGAGCGACAGGACGCGCCGGGGCGCGGCCGGAGTCGCCTGCGCCATGCCGGCGGCCGCCGCGATCGCCATGGCCATGTTTGCGAGCATCTCGATCATGCCTGCGCGATGCCGCGCCGGGCGGGCGGGCGCAAGCCATGATCCGCCGCCCGATCCTGATCGGCGCGCTTGCCCTGATCGCGATCGCGACGGGGATAGCCTCGCTCGCCTTCGGCAGCGCTCCCCTGCCCTTCGCGCGCGTGATCGGCGCGCTTGCCGGCGCGCACGATCCGGTGGCGCACAGCATCGTGATCGATCTGCGCCTGCCGCGCGCGCTGCTGGCGTTGCTGATCGGCGCGATGCTGGGCGCGGGCGGCGCGGCGCTGCAGGGTTATCTGCGCAATCCGCTCGCCGAACCCGCCGTGCTCGGCGCGTCGAACATGGCGGCGCTGGGCGCGGTGATCATCCTCTATTTCGGCTTCTCGACGCTCAGTCCGCTATTGCTTCCGCTCGCCGCGATCGTCGGAGCGGTCATCGCGATCGCGCCGCTGCTGTTGCTGGCCGGGCGCGCCGAAAGCCCGTTGACGCTGATCCTCGCCGGCGTCGCGATCTGTACGCTTGCCGGTGCGGGGATCAGCCTGGCCCTCAACCTGGCGCCCAATCCCTTTGCGGCCTTCGAGATCATGACCTGGCTGATGGGATCGATCGAAGACAGGTCGATGCTCCATGTCTGGATCGTCCTCCCCTGCGTCGCGATCGGGCTTGGCCTGCTGCTCTGGGATGGGCGTGCGCTGGATGCGCTGAGCCTGGGGGAAGACGGCGCGCAAACGCTGGGGATCGATCTGCGCCGCGTGCGGCTGCGCCTGCTGATCGCGGTCGCGGTCGGCGTCGGCGGCACCGTGGCGGTGGCGGGCGCGATCGGGTTCGTCGGCCTCATCGTACCGCATCTCGTCCGTCCGCTTACCGATCGCACGCCGGGCGCGACTTTGCTCCCCTCGGCGCTGGGCGGCGCGGCGCTGCTCAGCCTTGCCGACATCGCGGTGCGCGTCATCCCAGCGACCAACGAACTCCGCCTTGGCGTCGTCACCGCGCTGCTCGGCGTGCCGGTGTTCCTCGCATGGCTGTTCCGGGAGCGGCGGCTATGGTGATGCTCTCGGTTACCGGGCTCGGCGTAACGCTGGGCGGGCGCAAGGTGCTCGACGGCATCGATGCGCAATTCGCCGCCGGCAACCTGATCGGCATCATCGGCCCCAATGGCGCGGGCAAGTCGACGCTGGCGCGCGCGATGCTCGGGCTGATTGCACCGTCTTCGGGGCAGGCGAGCATCGACGGCGAAGGCGTGAGGACGATCGCACGCGCCGCGCTCGCACGCCGGATCGCCTATCTGCCGCAAGGCCAGACGCTGCACTGGCCGCTCAGCGTCGAACGTCTCGTCGCGCTCGGCCGGTTGCCGCACCTCGGCCCCTTCTCGCGCATGGCGGAGGCAGACCGCACCGCGATCGATACCGCGATCGCCCAAACCGGCATGACCGATCTACGCGACCGCACCGCGACCGAACTGTCGGGCGGCGAACGCGCGCGCGCGCTGCTCGCCCGCGCGCTGGCAGTCGGCGCGCCGGCGCTGATCGCGGACGAACCGCTCGCCGCGCTCGACCCCGGCCATCAACTGCAGGTCATGCAGTTGCTCAAGGCGCGCGCCGACGACGGCGCGCTTGTCATCGCGGTGCTGCACGATCTCACCATGGCCGCGCGCCATTGCGGCCGGCTGCTGCTCCTCGACCGTGGCAGACTGGTCGCCGACGGCACGCCCGCCGACGTGCTGAGGCCCGAATTGCTGCGCAGCACATATGGCGTCGAGGCGTGGTTTGGTGAGGCCGAAGGCGCGCCGCTGATCGTGCCCGTCAAAGCGATGGCTTGACGGATGCTTTTGCGCAGCGAATGATGCGGTAATGAGCAAGGATGGACCCGATCCCGCCGCCTTCTTCCGCGAAATGCTGGGGCAGTGGGAGACGATCGCCAACGAGTTCGGCAGCGGGCTGCTCAAGTCGGGCGAGTTCGCGCGCACCGTGAACAACGCGACCGCCGCGACTGCCAAGGCCCGCGCGATGAGCAGCGAGGTGATGAGCCGCGCGCTCGCCGCCGCCAACATGCCGAGTCGCGAGGAGATCGGTTCGCTGTCCGAACGGATGCAGGCGGTCGAGGATCGGCTGGCGAGGATCGAGGCGCTGCTGACCGAGGGTGCGGCGCCGCCCAAGCCGAGGAAAGACAAGCCGAAGCGGACCAAGACTCCGCCGAAGAAGGGCTGATGGCCACGCTCGCGCCCGACCTTCTGGAACGGGCGCGGCAGGAATTCGATCGCGCGCTTCAGCGCAACATCAAGGGGCTTGGCTATTTCACCTCGCCCGCCCCCGTGCTGGGCGCGAGCACCAAGGACGTGCTGATCAAGCGCGGCACGATGCAGCTTTATCATTACCGGCCGCTGGTGCCCGAGATCTACCGCGTGCCGCTGCTGCTGGTGATGGCGACCACCAATCGCGGCTATATTTTCGACATGGTGCCGGGCCAGAGCCTCGTCGAGTTCCTGCTGCGCGCGGGCTACGACGTGTTCATGCTCGACTGGGAAGTGCCGCGCGCCGACGAATCGGGCCTGCGGATCGAGGATTATGTCCTCGACTTCATTCCCTCCGCCATCGCGCGCATCGCCGAAGAGACGGGCGAGCCCGATTTCACCCTGATCGGCTATTGCTTCGGCGGCGTGCTTTCGACGCTGTGGGCGGCGCTCCACCCCGAAGCGGCGATGAGGAATTTCGTCTGCTTCACGACGCCCGTCGATTTCTCGAAGATGGAGATGTTCCAGGCCTGGGCCGACCGGCGCTATTTCGACGTCGACCGGCTGGTCGACAGCTTCGGCCAATGCCCCGCGGACATGCTCTATGCCGCCTTCGACATGCTCCGCCCGGCGGGTCGCATCGCCGCGAACATCCGGCTGTGGGACAATATGTGGAATGACGACTATGTGAAGTCGTACCGCATGTTCGACCGCTGGGCCGCCGACATGCTGCCGCTTGCCGGCGAATATTTCCGCCAGACGACGCGCCAGCTGATGTGGGACAACAGGCTGATGGAAGGCACGATGAGCGTCGGTGGCCGGCCCGTCGATCTCGCACGCATCACCGCGCCTTTCCTCCACGTCGTCGCCGAGCACGACCATATCGTGCCCTATGCCGCATCGCAGCCGCTCGCCGAGAAGGTTGGATCGACGGACAAGGAAGAAGTGGTGCTGAAGGGCGGGCATGTCAGCCTCGTCGCCGGCGCCAACGCAGTGAAGCGGCTATGGCCGAAGCTGGACGAATGGCTGGGGGAACGATCGATTTGACGAATCTGCCGATCGCCATCAGGCCGTTCCGTCCCGAGGACAGCGATGCGATGATGCGCTTTGCGCGTTCGCTTCCCGAACATGACCTGCTTTTCCTCAGCCGCGACATCAAGCATCGCAAGGTGGTCGATGCCTGGGTGGAAGCGATCGACGACGGTTTCATCGACAGCCTCGTCGCCGAGGATGGCGGTGCGACGCTGGGGACGGCGGCGCTGGTCCGCGACCCGCTCGGCTGGTCGCCGCATGTCGGCGAAGTGCGTCTGCTCGTCTCGCCGCATTATCGCGGGCAAGGCGTCGGCCGCGCGCTGCTCGAGGAATTGTTCGGCATCGCGATCAGGCGCGAATGCCAGAAGCTGATCGCGCGGATGACGCCCGACCAGACGGGCGCGATCGCCTTGTTCGAGAGCTTCGGGTTCCGGGGCGAGGCGATGCTGCGCGACCATGTGATGGACCGTGCAGGCGCTGTTCACGATCTTGCGATATTGAGTCTCGACGTGGCGCGCGCCGCCGCGCAGCGCGAGGCGTTCGGATTTGACAGATAGAAGCACCGGGAGAGTTTGAGAATGGCGACCATAGCCGATGCCACCGCGATACGCCCGCCCTCGGCGCTGCTGGCGCTGAGCGAGCTGCCGCGCGCGCTGGCCGAACTGGGAAGCCTGCCGCTGGCGACGCCGCTGCTCGCGACCGCGCCGCGCGGCGACGGACATGCGGTGCTTGTTCTGCCGGGCTTCATCACCACCGACCTGTCGACCGGGCCGCTGCGCCGCTATCTCGCGCAGCTCGGCTATGACGCGCATGCCTGGAAGCTGGGCCGCAACCTCGGGCCCCGCGCGATCGGAGCGCAGGGTGAGAAGCTGATCGAGCGGCTCGAGGATATCCACACGAAGACAGGGCAGCGGGTGAGCCTTGTCGGCTGGAGCCTGGGCGGCGTCATGGCGCGGCAGCTCGCGCGGCGGCGGCCCGAGCTTATCCGCCAGGTTATCACGCTGGGATCGCCTTTTGCGGGGGATCCGCGTGCGACAAATGTGTGGCGGACCTATGAAATGCTTTCAGGTCAACGGATTAAGGACAAGGACACGCAGGAGCAATTGCGCGAAAGCGCGACGCCGCCACCCGTTCCGTCGACCGCCATCTATTCGAAAGAGGATGGCGTGGTGGCCTGGCAGAATTGCCGCGAGCCCGACGCGCAGGCGACCGACAATATCGAAGTGCATGGCAGCCATTGCGGGCTGGGGGTCAACGCGGCGGTGCTCTATGCCATCGCAGACCGGCTTGCGCAGCCCGAAGGCGCGTGGAAACCCTTTGAGCGGTCGGGGCTGCTGCGCACACTGGTCTATCCTTCATCGGGGCATGCGCACTGAGAGCATAGGGACATCCCCGTTCCGGCGCGGTCAGAGAGAAAAGGGCTTCGACAGGCCCAATCCGAACGGAGATGGCCCGAACGGAGATGGGGCGAGATTGCGCCTCAGCCCCATCCCGTTTCCCGATCGGCCGCGCTTCAGCCTTTCTTCCCCTTCAGCCCATCCACGGCGTTGCGGCCGAAGCTGGCGATAAGTTCACCCACTTCGCGCGCCTGCGCCATGCTGCGGCTGCCCTGGTCGCGGATATAGTCGCCCTGGACCTTCATGACTTCGGTGACGCCACCTGCCTTGGCGGCGGCGCGGAGTGCCGCGAAGGCATGGCGCGTATTCTCCTCGGCATGGTCGATCAGCTTCATGCTGAACGCCGCGCTGTTCTCGGCCGCCTTCTTGCCCGCGTCCTTCATCGCCTCGCCCGCCTTCTTCAGCGGTTCGACGACATTATCCTCGATCGTGCTTTTCTTGTCGGCCATGATCAGCTTCCCTTCGCCTTGCGCGCAGCCTTTGCGACGACCGGAGCCGGGGCCTGCGCCGCCCCTTTCAACTCCTCGAACGCCTGCCTCAGCCCGTCGGCATACAGCGCCGGATCGGGCATCGCATCGCGATCGCTGGTGAAGCTGATCGCGATCGTATCGCCATAGGAATAGATCGTATTGATCAAAGCCATCGAGTCGAGAATTGGGCCTAACCCGTACATGGCGACCATTTTCGCGCCGGCGAAGTAAAGCGGCACGCGCGATCCCGGCACATTGGTGACGACGGTGTTGTAGACCGGATCATGCATGTTGGCGGCGCCGACGCGCGTGTAGAGCCGCGCCGCCAGCCCCGCGAGCGCCGAGGGAATGAGCTGGCTGTAGTCGGTGAGCGTCCGCGCGCCGACCGCATTGGTCATCGCCTTGGAATTGACCGCCTCGGCATGGACGAAGGCGAGCCGCTCCATCGGATCGGCGATATGGCTGCCGAGCCCCACGACCATCGCCGAGACGAGATTGCCGAGCGCACCTTTCTCGCCCTCGGCGCGCACCGAGATCGGCGCCATGGCGGTCATCGTCTCGCCCGGAAGCTCGCCCTTCGCCGCGAGATAATGGCGCAGGCCGCCGCCGACGATGGCGAGGATGACGTCGTTGACGGTCGCGCCTTCGACCCGGTCCTTGATCGCACGGATATCGGCGAGCGGCAGCGGCACGGCATCGAACACGCGGTGGCCGCCGACCTTGCCGTTGAAGCGCGTCTTGGGCGCCATGCGCGCGTTCGACAGGCTGACCTCGCCCTTGCCGACGCTCGACCCGAGCCGCGCCATGCCGGGGATCGAGCGATTGATCGTCTCGACCACCTGGAAGGGCCGGCGCAGCGCGTTGAAATAGCCGCGGATGAGGAGATCGGCGATGCCGGGTCGATCATCGGGCGTCCAGTCGTCATTGGCGACGCGCGCCGTCATGCTGGCATCGAGATCATGGACCGCCGCCGACATCTCGACCCCCGACATGCCGTCGATCGCGGCATGATGGACCTTGGAGACGAGCGCGAAGCAGCCCTTGGGCAGGCCTTCGATATTGTCGAGCCCCTCGACGATCGTGAATTCCCACAAAGGCTTGCTCAGATCGAGCGGACGCGCGTGGAGGCGCGCGACCTGGATGCAGAGCTGGCGCCAGTCGCCGGGCTGGGGCAGCGCGATGTGGCGGATATGGAATTCGACGTCGAAGTCGGGATCCTCGATCCAGTAGGGATGATCGAGGTCGAAGGGGACGCGGACGAGGCGCTGGCGGAAGCTGCGCGCGCCGGCGAGCCGGCTCTCGACGAAATTCAGTATCTGCTTGAAGCGAACCGCGCCGCCGGGCGCGGTCGATGGATCATAGATGCCGACCGATCCGATGTGCATCGGCGTGGAGGGTGTCTCCAGATAGACGAAGCTCGCATCCTGGCCGCTCAGTTGCTGCATCCCTCATCCTCCCGTTCGCTTTTCTATTTTCCGAAGCCGAACACATCCTGATGGAAGCGCCCTCGCTCGATCAGTGTTTCGAGCCAGGCCGACGCGGCGTCATGATCGCCGCCCGCATGTTGCTGATGAATGGCGATCAGCGCGTCACGCACCGCCGGCGCCATGAAGCGTCCGTCGCCGCACAGATAGATTTGCGCGCCCGCTTCGATCGCGGCCCACACGCGGTCATGCTCGGCACGGATCGCATCCTGCACGAAGCGCCAGGGATGACCTTCGACGGCGGACTGGGCGACGAACAGGTCGACGAGCCCGTCGGCGGCCCAGCCTTCCATCTCGTCGCGGCAGAACCAGTCATGATCGGGGTGACGGCAGCCGAAGAAGAGCAATGTCTGGCCGACGTCCGCGCCATCCACGCGCTGCGCCGCGCGTTCGTGCAAAAAGCCGCGCAGCGGCGCGAAGCCCGTGCCGGGGCCGATCAGGATCATCGGCGTCGCCGGATCGGCGGGCGGCGCGAAGGGCGGGTTGGGCGTGCGCACATAGCCGAAGAGCTGTTCGCCCGGCCGCACGCCCTGCATGTAGCCGGACGCGAAGCCGCGATGCTCGCCAAGCCCCGACCAGGCGGGCGCGGCGATAGTGCCGACGATCAGATCGACATGATCGGGGCTGGTGATCGGGCTGGACGCGATCGAGTAGAAGCGCGGCGCGATCGCCGCCGACAGTTCGACGAAGGCGCCGACCGGCAGTTCGATCGCGGGGTGGAGATCGAGCAGATCGAGCAGGGTCAGCCGCTTCGCGACTACCTCTGCATCCCACGCCTCGCCGCCCAGCCGGGCAAGCTGCGCCTGCGTATGCGGGCAGCGCGTATGCGCGGCGAGCACGGCGACGGCGCGTTTGGGCAGCGGATCCTGAAGCTCGACGAAATCGGTGAAGAGCTGGCGCACCGTCACCGTCTGGCCAAGGGGGAGGTGGCGAAAGCGATTGCCCTCGGCCGCGATCGTCACCTGCGCATCGCCTTCCAGCCCCAGCCGCGCCAGCGCGCGATCGACCAGATCGGGCCGGTTGCGCGCATAGACGGCGATATGATCGCCCGCGCGGTAGCCCTGCCCCTCAGGCAGCGCGAGGCGGACGAAACGCGTCGAGCCGCGCGGCGCTTCCTTCGCGAAATCCCACAACCCGTCGGCCGAGCGGACCAGCTCGCCATTTTCGACGACGGTCAGACGGCGCGCATGTTCGGGAAGCGCGTGCGCGCGCGTCTCGCTGCGATCGACGATGCTGAGTGTAAGCGCGGCGGCGGAAACGCTGGCGGGTTCGCTCGTCCCGCCGAGCGAGGCCCAGAGATCGCGGATGAAGCCCGAGACCGCGCCGTCGAAATCGCCCTGCCCGTCAGCCTCGGCGCGGGGCACCAGACGCGTCGCGCCGGTGCGCTCGATCGCGGCATCGACCAGCTTGGGAAAGGCCTGATAGTTGGGCCACTGGCTGTTGCCGATGCCGAGCACGGCGAAGCGCGCATCGGGCCAGCGCGTATTGTCGAAATAACCGCTGGTGATCGCCTGCTCGACATCGAGCGCGCTGTCCGGCGCGCGACCATTATAAGTGGCGGTGACGATGACGAGGACGCGATCCTCCGCCTCCAGCCCCAGCGCGAAGCTCTCGTCCATCGCGCGGACGATGGTGTCGAAGCCGTCGAGGCGGGCGCGCTCGGCGATTTCCTCGGCGATGTCGCGCGCCGTGCCGAGGCTGGAGCCATAAAGCACCGCGAGCCGCTGCCCCGCGCCCGCGACATGCGCGAGGGGCTGTGCCTCGGCGGCGGGCGACGCGGCGGCATGGCCGAGATCGAGGCGCTCGTGCGGCTGGCGGGCGCGCACGCGCATCACGAAATCGTCGGGCTTGATCGACAGCGTTTCCTTGATGTGGAGCTGGTAGGCGCGCGGATCGGTGAGCGCGAATTTCTGGAGGATCATCGCCAGCGCCAGCTTCGCCTCGACCAGTGCGAACTGGCGGCCGATGCAGGCGCGCAGGCCGTTGCCGAAGGGCTTGTAGGCATGGGGGTGGAGCCCCGCCTCGCGATCGGGCAGCCAGCGATCGATATCGAATTCGTCGGCGCGATCCCACGCCTTGTGGTGGCGGTGGAGGCCGGGGGAATAGACGTTGACCGGGCGGTCCTTCCTCAGCCGCCACTTGCCGCCGATCACCTCATCCTCGAACGGGCCGAGCGAGAAGACGGGCGCGGTCGGCCACAGGCGCTGGGTTTCCTTGATGATCCGCTCGATCACCTGAAGATGGACGAGATGGCCGTAATCGGGACGCGTATCGCCGGGGAGGACGCGATCGACCTCCGCATAGGCCTGCGCCAGCACATGCGGGTGGCGGAGGAGCAGGTGGCAGGCGAAGGTCAACAGCCCGCTCGTCGTCTCATGCCCCGCGATCAGGAAGGTCAGCACCTGATAGCGGATATTGATGTCGTCCAGCCGCTCGCCTGTTTCGGGATCCTCGGCGGTGAGCATCAGGTTGAGCAGATCCTTGCCGTCGGTCGGCGTGCGGCGGCGTTCGGCGATGATGCCGTCGACGAGGGCGTTCATCGCCGCGATATCCTCGTCGAAACGGCGCTGCGCCTTCTTCGCGAAGCGGTTCTGGATCGGCAGGCGGGTGATGATGTTGAGCGATTCGCCGAGCGCGCTGCCAAGCGATTCGAGGAAGGGATCGAGATCTGGCCGCGCGAAGCTGTCGAAACGGTGGCCGAAGCCGGCGATCGCGATGCTGTCGAGCGTCAGCCGCGTCATATCGTCGGCGACCGCCAGATCCTCGCCCTGATGCTTCTCCCACTTGGCGACCAGCTGATCGCAGACCTCGAGGATCATGTCGAAATAGCCGCGCATCGACCGCTGGCTGAACGCGGGGAGCAGGATGCGGTGCGCCTTGCCCCAATTGCCTTCCTCGCTGAACGCGGTGAACAGCCCATCGCCGGCGAAGCGGCGCACGACGCGGAGCGCGGGGCCTGGCAGCTTGCGGAAGCGCCTTTCGTCGCACAGCTCGGCGACGAGATCGGGGTCGGTGACGAACAGCCCGACGCGGCTGCCGAACTTGAGCTTGAAGATGCCCTCGGGGATGGTGCGGCTGACGCCGAGCAGGTGGCCGATCAGCCCGTTACGCGCGATCTGCGGCAGGTGGCCGACGACGGGCAGCCCCGGCGGCATCGGAATCGACGCCACGCCCTCATCGTCCCTGGCCATCGGCGCTCTCCTCCTCTTTTTGCGCAGCATTCCCGAAAGCGGCGCGCCGGGCAAGCGGGAGGTTTGGGGAACGGAATCTAAAGCCGGTACGAAAGGCCGACCCACAGCGTGCGGGGGAGCGCGCGCTCGATCGTTCCGTCCGCGCCGATCGTCGCTTCGATCCGGGCATTGGAGAGGTTCTCGCCGCGCAGGTCGAGGGTGAGGCGGCGGGTGACGGGAACGGCGATGCGCGCGTCGACCGTGAAGGCGCTGCTCAGGTCGCGGCTGTTCTGATCATCTTCATATTGCGCGGAAACATAGCGCAGCGTGGTCGACAGCCAGCGCCAGCCGAGCGTCGTCGATGCCTGATGCCGCGGCGTCTGCGCGGGGCGGAGGCCGTCGAGCGGGGCGGCCGTGCCGGAGGCATGCACTTGTGCATCGGCATAGGCGTAGGAAGCGGCGAGGCTGAAGGCGCCGAGCCGCGCCGAGGCATCGAACTCGACCCCGCGCGAATCGATGCGATCGAGATTCTGGCGCTGGCGATAGACGCCCGCCGCCGAGACGAAGCCGACGCCGGGGAAGGTGCCGGGGCCGCGCGCGATCGTGACGTTGGCGATGGCATCGTCGAGCCGGGCGGCGAACAGGGTGGCGGCAAGCTTCACGCCTTCGGCCGGGCGCCAGTCGATGCCCAGCTCAGCGCCCCTCATCGTTTCAGGCCGCAGCGCGGGATCGGCGGCAGTGGCGTCCGCACCCGCGCGGAAAGGCCGATAGAGCTCGTTGAGCGTCGGCAGGCGCCAGCCGGCATAGGCGGCAGCGCGCAGCGTCACCGCCGGCACGACATCATAGGCGAGGCCGGCGCGGCCCGTGGGCTTCCAGCCCCGGCGATCGGGATAAAGGCTGGCGGTGAGCGGCGCACCGGTGGCGAGCGCCCATTCGTCGAGATGCCCGCCGCTGATCCGCCAGTGATCGACGCGGCCGCCGCCGGTCAGCGTCAGCGCGCCGAGCCGCGCCGACAGCTCGGCAAAGGCGCCGAGCGTTTCGGTCTGCCCGCCGGCATCGCGGCCGCGCGTCGGCAGCCCCGCGACGAAGGTATAAAGCTCCTCGGTGCGCCCGCGCGTCCGCCGCCAGTCGCCGCCGAGACGCAGCTCGATATTTTCGGCGATCGGCGGGCGCAGCTCGACGCGCGCGCCGAGCCCGGTCGCGGGGACATTATGCTGATCGAGGCTCTGGGTGACGCTGGCGCGCCCTGCCCCGACCGACGCGAACTGACTCGAGAAGGCGCGCGCCTGCAGATAGGCGAGCGCCGACCAGCCCCAGCGTCCACGCCCGACGAGGCGCAGGCTGGCGTCCGCGCCCTGCGTGCTGTTCGCGGTATAGGCGGTGCCGCGCTCGCGAGCGTCGGTGAAGGCAAGCAGGGCGGCCTGAAGCTCGGTCTGTTCGCCCACCGGCACGACGGCGCGCGCGGCGACGCTGGCCTGCTCATAAGGCGCGGGCCGGTCGATCGGGCCGCGCTGGTCCTTGACGATGGGAATGAAGCCGTCGCCGCGCTGATATGACGCCGAGATGCTGGCGAAGCCCTCGCCCAGCCGCGCCGACGCGCCCGCCGAAGCATCGATCGAGTCGCGGCTGCCATAAGCGAGATCGGCGGAGAGGCGCGGCAGCATGTCCACCCCCGCGCTTTCGAGCTCGATCGTCCCGGCGAGTGCGCCCGGCCCCTGCGCCCCGCTGCCCCCGCCGCGCGTCACGCGGATCGCGGCGAGCCGATCGGGCGGATAGGCGGGAAAGCTGACCGATCCGCCGAAGGGATCGGTCTGGGGCACGCCGTCGAGCAGGAGCAGCGCGCGGCTCGACGCATTGCCGCCAAGCCCGCGCAGCGTCACGCCCTGGCTGGTCGGGTGCGCCGATCGCGAGTCCGAGCGGCGATATTGCTGGAGGCCGGCGACGTCGCGCAGCACATCCTCGATCCGGTTGCTCGCGCTGCTTTCGATGAGGCTGCGATCGAGCGTCACCACGTCGTAAGCCGCATCGCCGATCGGCGCGGCAAGCCCGCGCCCCGTGACGACGATCTCGCCTGCCGCATCATGGGTCTCGGCGGCGACGGCAGGCGAGGCAATGAACAGCGCGGCAAGCAGCGCGCGCGTCATGCCGGCTTCACGCGATCCGGATGCGCGGCGGCGACCGCGTCGATCGCCTGCGCGGCGGCATCGGCGGCGAGCAGGCGCGGATAGGGCGTCAGATCGACGCCGAAGCGGCGGGCATTGTAGAGCTGGGGCACGAGGCAGAGATCGGCGATGCCGATCGAGCCGCCCGACAGGAAAGGCCCGTCGGCATCGGCCAGCGCCTCGAGCGCCACGAACCCCTCGTCCATCCAGTGGCGCATCCACGCCTCGCGCGCATCCTGCCCAGCCCCGAACTGGTCGCTCAGCCGCCCCATGATGCGCAGATTGTTCACCGGATGAATGTCGCAGGCGATCGTCAGCGCGCGTTCGAGCGCATGCGCCCTGCGGACCGGATCGGCGGGCAGCAGCGGCGGATCGGGATAGCGCGCGTCGAGATAGTCGATGATCGCGAGCGACTGGGTAAGCCGTACGCCCTCAATCTCCAGCGTGGGCACAAGACCGAGCGGATTGCGCGCGCGATTTTCAGGCGCGCATTGTTCCTTTTCGAGCAGGCCGACATGGACCTGCTCATAAGCCACGCCCTTCAGGTTGAGCGCGATCCGGACGCGATAGCTGGCGGAGGAGCGCCAATAGTCGAACAGGCGGACGGTCATCTGAGCGCGCGGCCGGCGACGGCGTCGAGCTTGGCGATGAGCGCCGGGTCGCGCTTCTCGGGCGCCGTCACCAGCGCGAAATCGAGGCAGGTGTCGATCGGCGAGGCCTCGCGCTCGGCGGGCAGCAGCTTCGCGAGTTCGACGACGAGCGCGCGTGCCTTTTCGGCATTGTCGTGCATGACCTTGAGCACCGTCTCGACATCGACATGCGCCTCGCCTTCGCGCCAGCAATCATAGTCGGTCAGCATGCCGACGAGCGCGTAGGGCAGCTCCGCCTCGCGCGCGAGGCGGGCCTCGGGCATCGCCGTCATGCCGATCACGTCGCAATTCCACTGGCGATAGAGGTGGCTCTCGGCGCGGGTCGAGAATTGCGGGCCTTCGATCGCGACATAGGTGGCGCCGACGTGCATCTCGGCCCCCGCCTTGCGCCCCGCCTCCGCCGCGAAGTGCGACAGGCGCGGGCAGACGGGATCGGCGAGCGAGACATGTGCGACGAGGCCGGTGCCGAAGAAGCTCGGTTCGCGCGCATAGGTACGGTCGACGAACTGGTCGACCACCGCGAAGCCGCCGGGCGCGAGATGCTCGCGCAGCGACCCGACCGCCGAGAGCGCCAACAGATCGGTGCATCCGGCGCGCTTCAGCACGTCGATATTGGCACGGAAATTAAGCTCGCTGGGCGAGATGACGTGCCCCCGGCCGTGGCGCGGCAGGAAGACGAAACGCACGCCCGAAATCGTGCCGGTCAGCAGCTGGTCCGACGGCCGCCCCCATGGGCTTTCGACCGTGATCCATTCGGCATCCTCGAGCGAATCGATCGCATAGAGCCCCGAACCGCCAAGCACGCCGATCGTCCAACCGCCCATAAATCCTCCGCTCGCCCAGCCGATCCGCGCTCGGAGCCCCTGCTCAGGATGCGCGGCTGCGCCCGATCCCGTAGAGGAAATAGACGACCAGTCCCAGCGCGTTCCAGATGATGAAGCTGTGCTGGGTAATCGCCTGCAGGCTGGTGAAGAGGTAGAGGCAGCCGAGGATCGCGACCGGGGCGACGAACCAGACGGCAGGGGTGCGGAAGCCCCGCTTCTGATCGGGCGCGCGACGGCGCATGACGAGCGTGCAAAGCGCGACCGCGATGAACGCGCAAAGCGTGCCGGCATTGGCGAGCGAGGCGATGAGATCGAGCGGCATGATGCCGGCGATGAAGGCGACGAAGATCGCGGTCATCGCGGTGATGCGGACCGGGGTGCCGCGCCGCGAGATACGCGCCAGCGCAGGCGGCAGGAAGCCGTCGCGCGACATGACGAGGAAGATGCGGCTCTGCCCGTAGAAGAAGGCGAGGATAACGGTGGGCAGCGCGATCGCCGCCGAGGCCGCGACCAGAGTCGCCACCTTTTCCTGCCCGATCGAGCGGAGGATGAGCGCCAGCGGCTCGGCGCTCTTGCCGAACGCGGTGAAGGAAAGCGCACCGACCGCCGCCGCCGCCACGATCATGTAGATGGCGGTGCAGGCGACCATCGATCCGACGATGCCGATCGCCAGATCGCGTTCGGGATTCTTGGCCTCCTCGGCCGCTGTCGAGATCGCATCGAAGCCGTAGAAGGCGAAGAAGATGATCGCCGCCGCCCCCATCACGCCGAACTTGACGCCGCCGTCGCCGAGCTGGGTACCGTAACCATAGGGCGCGAAGGGGTGGAGATTGTCGGGGCTGAAATGAGGGAGCGCGACGGCGACAAAGACAGCGAGCGTCGCGATCTTGAGCAGGACGAGGATCGAGTTGACCGTCGCGCTTTCGCGCGTGCCGAGCATGAGCAGCCCGGCGACCGCGAAGATGATGAAGATGGCGGGCAGATTGATGCCGGCGGCGGTGAGCTGGAACGTGCCGTCGAACAGGTTGCCGGCGGCGCCTGGCCCGTGCGTCAGCCAGGCGGGCAACGCTATCCCGAGCCCGTGCAGGAAGCCGACGGCATAGCCCGACCAGCCGACCGCGACCGTCGAGACGACGAGCGAATATTCGAGGATCAGGCTCCAGCCGACGACCCATGCGAATATCTCGCCAAGCACGGCGTAGCTGTAGGTATAGGCGCTGCCGGCGATCGGGATCATCGTCGCCATTTCGGCATAGCAGAGCGCGGCGCAGGCGCAGATCGTGCCAGCGACGACGAAGGAGATGAGCACGGCCGGGCCGGCACGCTCCGCCCCCACACCGATCAGCGTGAGGATGCCGGTGCCGACGATCGCGCCGACGCCGAGGGCCACGAGGTGCGGCCAGGAGAAGGTGCGCGCCAGCCGGGGATGATCGGGATGATCCGCCTCGTTCAGCACCATCGACTTGCGGCGCAGCAGCCGGCTCATACGCGTCCCCCTTCAGCCCTGATTTTCCCCTTCCTTCCCCGCTTTCGCGCGAAAAGGAAAGGGCGGGCTCAATAGGCCGGGTCCTCGAACCAGCGCGGGAAGAACGGCATGTCGGACGAGACGCGGTCGGGATAGGCGGCGGCGCGCTTTTCGAGGAAGGACGCGACGCCTTCGCGCGCATCGGCGCTGGCGCCGCGCGTCCACATCACGCGGCTGTCGAGCCGGTGCGCCTCGATCGGGTGGCTCGCCCCCTGCATCCGCCACATCATTTGGCGGGTGAGCGCGATCGAGACCGGTGCCGAATCGGCGGTGAGCATCTTCGCGAAAGCAAGCGCCGCGGGCAGCAAGTCATCGGGTGCGTGGACCGAACGGACGAGGCGGCCGGCAAGCGCTTCCTCCGCCGCGAAGACGCGGCCCGAATAGCACCAGTCGAGCGCCTGCTGGATGCCGACGAGGCGCGGCAGGAACCAGCTCGACGCGGCTTCAGGAACGATGCCGCGCCGGGCGAAAACGAAGCCGAATCGCGCATCGCTGCTCGCCATGCGGAAATCCATCGGCAACGTCATGGTGACGCCGATGCCGACCGCCGGGCCGTTGATCGCGCCGATCACGGGCTTCAGCGCATTGAAGATGCGCAGCGACACGCGCCCACCGCTATCGCGCACGCCGGGGTGATCGTAATCGACCGATCCGTCGGGGCGGACCGGCGAATCGGCGACTTTGCCGGCATAGTCGAACGTCGCACCCCCGGCGGCCAGATCGGCGCCGGCGCAAAAGGCCCGCCCCTCGCCCGTCACGATCACCGCGCGTACCTGATCGTCGGCGTCGAAGGCGTCGAACGCGGCGATCATCTCGTCGCACATTTCGCCCGTGAAGGCGTTGAGCCGGTCGGGGCGATTGAGGGTGAGAATGGCGATGCCGTCCTCGACGGCGACCTTGATCGTGCGCGTTTCGGCCATGGGAATCCTCGTCTTTTATGATGCGTCCGCGCCATGGTGCACGGCGCGGATGCGCGACGCAAACACCCCCCAGAAGCGCCGCGCGAGGCAAGGCAAAGATTTTCTATCTCGCTTTCCAAGCGACTCGATAGACAATTCAGGGCGCAAACAAGGGGAAAATCATGCGTCCACTCTCTCGGCTTCTGCTGACCAGCTCGCTCGCCCTCATTCCGGCGGCAGGCCATGCTGCCGATCAGGCCGAGACCGCGCCTGTCGCGGAAGCGGCGACGGACAGCGCGGGGAACGGCGAGATCCTCGTTACCGCGCGGCGCCGGGCCGAGAATGTGCAGGACGTGCCCGTCGCGATATCGGTGGTGAGTGCCGCGACGCTGGAGGCGCAGGGCGCCTACAACCTCAACCGGCTGACCCAGCTGCAGCCGACGCTGCAATTTTATTCGACCAACCCACGCAACACCTTCATCAACATCCGCGGCATCGGCGCGCCGTTCGGCCTGACCAACGACGGCTTCGAGCAGGGCGTCGGCATCTATGTCGATCAGGTCTATTACAACCGCATCGCATCGGCGACGCTCGACTTCGTCGATGTCGAGCGGATCGAGGTGCTGCGCGGGCCGCAGGGCACGCTCTACGGCAAGAACACCACCGCCGGCGCGATCAACATCACGACGCGCGCGCCCAGCTTCGACTTCGAAGGGCGGGCGGAAGTGTCGATCGGCAACTATGGCTTCAAGCAGGGCAAGGCTTCGGTCTCCGGCCCGCTGACCGACAAGCTCGCCGCGCGGATCAGCGTTTCGGCCACCGATCGCCGCGGCACCATCTACGATGTCGCGACCGACCAGCATGTGAATTCGCAGGACAATGTCGGCGTGCGCGCCGCCCTGCTGTGGAAGCCGACCGAGGATTTCCGCGTCACGCTGTCAGCCGACTATAATCTGCAGAACCCGGTCTGCTGCGCGCAAATCTATGCGCGGGTGGGGACGACGCAGCGCGCGGCGAACCGCCAATATGCGGCGCTCACCGCGCTCTTCCCCGGCTATGCGGTGCCCAGCACCGACCCGTTCGACCGGCTGACCGACCTCGACGCGCCGCTGGCCGCGCGCAACGAGCTGGGCGGCGCATCGATCCGCGCCGAATGGGATGTCGGGCCGGGCACGCTGACCTCGGTCACGGCATGGCGCTACTGGGACTGGAACCCGTCCAACGACCGCGATTTCACCGGGCTGCCAATCTACACCAAGGTCAACAACCCGACCAAGCAGGACCAGTATACGCAGGAGCTGCGCTACGCCTTCGAGGGCAAGAGCGTGAACTTCGTCGTCGGCGCCTTCGGCTTCCACCAGAAGATCCACACCACCGGCATCCAGGAGACGGGTACGGCGGCGAGCGCCTGGCTGCTCGCCCCGTCGAGCGCGCTGTCGAACAATCCGGCGGTGCTCAACAATCTCGTCGCGAACAACGACATCCGGCTGAACAACACCAGCGCCGCGATCTTCGGCAAGCTCAACTGGAAGGTCACCGACCGCTTCACCATGTCGCCCGGCATCCGCGTCAACTACGACAAGAAATCGGGCTATTATAACTCGGTCGTCACCGGAACCGCGTCCGACGGGACGCGCCAGATCGTGAGCAGCAGCCCGACCAGCCCCTATTATAACGACCCCTGGACCACCGCGCAGCGCGGCGTGCAGGCCTCGCAATTCTTCCAGGTGCCCTACAGCGCCTGGAACGTCTCCTATGACATCAACCTCGCTTATGAGGTGACGCGCGACATCAATGTCTATGCGACCTACGCCCGTTCATTCAAAACCGGCGGCGTCAACCTGAACGGCGTGCCCAGCCAGGCCAACGGCCAGCCCCAGCTCGACGTCGCGGTGATCAAGCCCGAGCGCGTCAACAATTTCGAGGTCGGCTTCAAATCGCAATTCTGGGACCGGCGCGCGACGCTCAACATCGCCGGCTTCTGGACCGAGATCCGCAATTTCCAGGCAAGCGTGATCAGCAACGTCAGCGGCAGCAACGTGCTGCGCGGCTACCTCGCCAATGCCGACAAGGTGCGCGTGCGCGGCATCGAGGCCGATTTCTCGATCCGCCCGAGCGAACGCTTCACCGCCTATGCCAGCGGCGCCTTCACCGACCACGAGTTCGTCAAGTTCACCAACGCCCCCTGCCCGCCCGAACTGGCCGGCGGCGGCACCGGCACCCCGCCCGGCCCGCCTGCGACGCCCGGCGCGAACAGCCCGGCCAATTGCGACATTTCGGGCCAATGGCTGCCCGGCGTCTCGAAATGGGCCTTCTCGTGGGGCGGAGAGTATAATCTGCCCGCGACGATTCTTGGCCGCGAAGGCCAGGTCTATGCCGGCTATGATGCGAGCTTCCGCTCCAAATTCTCGTCCAACGCCTCGCGGTCGATCTACACTGACATCGACGGCTATTCGCTTCACAATTTCCGCGCCGGCTTCCGGACCGACAAGTTCGATATCTTCGCCTGGGTGCGCAACGCCTTCGACGAGCATTATTTCGAATCGCTGGCGGTCACGCCCGGCAATACCGGCCTGATCTCCGCCCAGATGCCCGATCCCCGCACCTGGGGCGGGACGATCAAGTTCACGTTCTGAGGGGAGATGGGATCGTCATTGCGAGCGCAGCGAAGCAATCCAGCCTGATGCCCGGCCTTCTGGATTGCTTCGCTGCGCTCGCAATGACGCGGCGGGCAGCGTGACGATGGTTGCTGTAGGGAATGGCGGAAAAGCGCGATTCCTGTCTCTGGAAGTTGACAAAGTTGAGAGGCTGGAGGGGTCTTCTCAACTTGCGAGCATCGGTGATGGCAAAGAGCAGGGCGGGTCAGGCGAGGCGGAGCATAGCATCGCGGGGTCGCTGTAGGACAGCATTGAGCGGTTTGTAGCCTCGCTTCTGCAGCCGTTCGTCCCGAGCGAAGTCGAGGGACATTTGCGCGATGCCCACGTCCCTCGACTTCGCTCGGGACGAACGGAGAAATTTAGGTCAGCCGTCCAAGCCTGCGCCCCCGGCGCTTATCGCGCGGCCTTCTTGAGCGCGAGGCGGACCAGTGCGTCGAGGGTGGCGCCGGGGCCGAGTTCGCTTTCGGCGGCGGCCACGGCGGTGCCGGCTTCGGCGGGCTTGAAGCCGAGATTGGCGAGCGCGGAGACAGCGTCGGCGGCGAAGCTGCCGGCAGGCAGCGGCTGGGCGCCGGGGACGGCAAGCGCCGCCGCGCCGACCTTGTCGCGCAGTTCGGTGACGATGCGCAGCGCGAGTTTCGGCCCGACGCCGTTGGCGCGCGCGACCATCGCCTTGTCGCCGGTCGAGACGGCGCGGACCAGTTCATCGGGGGCGAGCACCGACAGGATGGCAAGCGCCACGCGGCCGCCGACGCCCTGCACGCCGGTGAGCAGGCGGAACCAGTCGCGTTCGCCCGCCGAGCCGAAGGCGAAGAGCGTCATCGCATCCTCGCGCACCTGAAGCTCGGTCAGCAGCATCACCTGCCCGCCGACCGTGCCGATCGCCTGCAGCGTGCGCGCGGAGGCCTGCACCAGATAGCCGACCCCGCCGACGTCGATCACCGCATGATCCGCGCCGATCTCGGCAATCACTCCCGTCAATCGCGCGATCATCTTGCCCCCAGCGCCCTGCCGCTTGCGAGATGATGCGCATGGGTGATGGCGACGGCAAGCGCGTCGCCCGCATCGGGGCCATCGATCTTCACGCCCGGCAGCAGCCGTGCGACCATCGCGTGGACCTGATCCTTGGATGCGCCGCCGGTGCCGACCAGCGCCTTCTTGACCAGCCGCGCGGCATATTCGCCGACCGCGACCCCGGCGCGCGCGGCGGCGAGCAGCACGACGCCGCGCGCCTGGCCGAGCTTCAGCGTCGACTGGGGATTGTCGTTGACGAAGACTTCCTCGACCGCAGCCGCATCGGGGCGGTGCGCCGCAATGATCTCGGCCAGCGCCCGATCGAGGATGAGCAGGCGATCGGCGAGCGCCGCCTTGCTGTCGGTCTTCACGCGGCCGTTGGCGACATGCGACAGACGATTGCCCTCGGCCCGGATCAGCCCCCAGCCGGTCGTGCCCAGCCCGGGATCGAGGCCAAGGATGATCATGATTAAAGCCCCTCCCCTTCAGGGGAGGGGTTGGGGTGGGGCGCGTTCCAACGATCGGGTGTCGACGCAAGGGTGGCCAGTATCCGATCGAGCACAGCATCCATGTTGGTCATGACATCCTGATTGCTGAAGCGCAGCGTTTTGTAACCTTTACCCGCCAGCAGCGCATCCCGGCTCGCGTCGCGCGCGGCTTCGTGCGTGTCACCGTCGATTTCGACAATGAGCGCTTTGGACGGACAGAGAAAATCGGCGATGAATGGCGCAATCACGGCCTGTCGCCGAAACTTGAAACCGCCGATTTGGCTGTTCGACAATGCCCGCCACAACCGCTTTTCCGGCTCGGTCGGGGCTTTGCGCATCGCGAGGGCGTGGGCAGCGAGTTCCAATGAGCTCTTCATGACTCCCCCACCCCAACCCCTCCCCTGAAGGGGAGGGGCTATTTGATGATCAGCCCAGCTTCTCCATCACCTCGTCGGGCACTTCGTAATTGCCCCAGACGGTCTGGACGTCGTCATCGTCGTCGAGCGCGTCGATCAGCTTGAAGAGCAGGCCGGCCTCGGCCTCGCCCACCGTCACCATCGTCTGCGGACGCCAGGCGAGCTTCGCGCCTTCGGCCTCGCCCAGCACGGCCTCAAGCGCCTTGGCGACTTCGTGGAGGCTTTCGGTCGCCGTCCAGATCTCATGCCCGTCCTCGGACGAGGCGACGTCTTCGGCGCCCGCCTCGAGCGCGGCTTCGAACACCTTGTCGGCATCGCCCGCCGTCGCCGGATAGTTGATCAGGCCCATGCGATCGAAGCCGTGGCTGACCGAGCCGCTGGCGCCGAGGTTGCCGCCATTCTTGGACACCGCAGTGCGCACGTTTGTGGCGGTGCGGTTGCGATTGTCCGTCAGCGTCTCGATGATCAGCGACACGCCGCCCGGTCCGAAGCCTTCGTAGCGGACCTCTTCGTAATTCTCGCCGTCCGACCCGTCGGCCTTCTTGATCGCGCGCTGGATATTGTCGTTGGGCATCGACTGCGCGCGCGCGGCGATGATCGCCGAGCGCAGGCGCGCATTCATATCCGGATCGGCGAGGCCCGATTTGGCCGCCACGGTGATTTCGCGGCTGAGCTTGGAGAAGAGCGCCGAGCGCTTCTTATCCTGTGCACCCTTGCGGTGCATGATGTTCTTGAATTTGGAATGGCCTGCCATGGCGGCTCTTCACACCTGATTTTGAGGAACGTGGCGCGTCTCTAGGCGAGAGACGCGCCTGCGCGCAACGATCAGGTGGTGATCAGATGTCGATCAGACCAGCCCGAGCGCGTTGCGATAGGTTTCGAGCAGCGCGTCGGCCTCTTCGCGGACATGCTTTTCGAGGCGGCGGAGGCGGACGATCTGGCGCATCGTCTTGCTGTCATAGCCCTGGCTCTTGGCTTCGGCATAGACGTCGCGGATGTCGTCGGCGATGCCCTTCTTCTCTTCCTCGAGCCGTTCGATGCGCTCGATGAACAGGCGAAGCTGGTCCGCCGCGATGATGTCGCTCATTATGCACTCCCGCTGAAATCTGAACCGGCGCGTCTAGGGCAGCAAATTCGATTCGCCAACAGGAGGCGGTCGGTTTGTGAGACTGGATTGCGCCGGATTGCGGCACCGGCCCGCTCCCCCACCCGGCCTCCCATCCAGGATACACTCTGTGGGAGGCCGGGTGGGGGAG
>NZ_JBYTEN010000016.1:0-91771 GCF_058790595.1 Sphingomonas sp. EU05-FHT14C10
ACCCCACCCGGCCTCCCACAGAGTGTATCCTGGATGGGAGGCCGGGTGGGGGAGCGGGCCGGCGCCGCGCCTCAAGCAGCAAAGCTGAACCGCGCCCGACGGCGTGGTTCAGCTTCGGGCAACGCGTGGCGGTCCACTGCGGCCCGGCAAAGGGTGCGGGTCGGGCGGCGCGGCGTCGTCAGACGGCCAAGACCAGAATATGGGATTATGACCGTGGCCAGTTTCGTGCGTTCGGATGTCTTCCGCAATTTCCTCGTCGGCTTCGCGCTCGGCCTTGTCGGCATCGTGCTGTGGGTGCCCGATGCGCACGCCCGCGTGACGACGGCGATCGAACGGATCATTGCCTGAGGCGTAACGCCTCCCCATCTTCTGACGAACAGGCGGGCATGTTCGTTCGGAGTATTTGACGATGAAGCGCTCGACCCCCTTCGCCATCGCAGCTTTCGCCGGCATTGCCGCAGGCGGGCTGGCTGCCGCATTCGCGCCGGTGAGCGCCGCAACCGCAGTCGCCATTCCTGCCGCCGCCGCCGATGTCGTCGGCGCGAAAGGCCTCCAGACCGCGATTCTCGCCGGCGGCTGCTTCTGGGGCATGGAAGGCGTGTTCGAGCATGTCCGCGGCGTGCGGAGCGTCACCGCCGGCTATGCGGGCGGCGAGGCGCGCACTGCCAATTACGACGCCGTATCGACCGAGCGCACCGGCCATGCCGAGGCGATCAAGATCGTCTATGATCCCGCGCAGGTCAGCTACGCCACGCTGCTGCGCATCTATTTCGCCGTCGCGCACGACCCGACCCAGCTCAACCGGCAGGGGCCGGACAGCGGGCCCAGCTATCGCTCGGCGATCTTCCCGGCCACGCCCGATCAGGCAAAGGTCGCCCGCGCCTATATCGCGCAGCTCCAGCGCAGTGGCAGCTTCAAGGCGCCGATCGTGACGAAGATCGAGCAGGGCGGATTCTTTCCCGCCGAGGCGTGGCACCAGAATTATCTCGACCGCAATCCCGACTCGACTTACATCCGTGTCAACGACCTGCCCAAGGTCGCGGCGCTGAAGGCGGCGTTCCCGACGCTTTATACGCCGAAAAGCGCGGCCTGAGGCGATTTGCGTCTGGAGGGTGACATTCGTCGCCCGACGCACTATGTACCGACCGGTATGGAAAGCGGCTGCACCTTGCCGACCCCGAAGGGGCGCCCGCGCGCGTTCGACGTCGAAGAGGCGTTGGGCGCTGCGCTGCGCGTCTTCTGGCGCAACGGCTATGAAGGCGCGTCGCTGGCCGAGCTAACGGCGGAGATGGGCATCACCAAGCCCAGCCTCTACGCCGCCTTCGGCAACAAGGAAGCGCTGTTCCGCAAGGCGCTCGATCTCTACGAGCGCGAGAAGCTGGCTTATGTTGGCAAGGCGCTCGAGGCGCCGACCGGGCGCGGAGTGGCCGAACGGCTGATGCGCGGCGCGGTCGAGATGCAGGCGAGCAGTTGCGACCCCAAGGGTTGCCTCGGCGTCATTGCCTCGCTGTCGTGCAGCCCGCAATCGGAATGCATCAAGGAAGAGGTGCTCGCGCGCCGCGCCTCGTCCGACGCTGCTCTACTCGCGCGTTTCGTTCGCGCGAAGGACGAAGGCGATCTGCCCGCCACGGTCGAGCCGCAGGCGATCGTCAGCTATCTGACCGCGATCCTCCAGGGCATTTCGGTGCAGGCGAGCGGCGGGGCGACGCGCGCGCAGCTCGACCAGCTGGTCGACACGACGCTCGCCATCTGGCCGGGGCGCTGAACCCCGCGCCTGTGGCGCAGGATATGCGCGTTTCTGCCGGTTTCCTGATCTCCTAAAGCCTCGCTTTAGACCCCTCTCGACAAAATTATACCCAGCGGTATAAAAAGGGTTGACGCAACGCAGCATCATTTTATATACCGATCGGTACTGAATGGTCAGCCGCGTCGGTGCGGCCCTCGGCACGGAGGACGCGTCATGCAGCAGATCGGTAAATTGGCGATGCGGTGATGGCCTAGGCCTGATCCGGGGCGGAATCACCCGCTCTTTCGACAACAGGGATTTCATAGTCGGGCGCTTTCGCGCCGGTGTTTCGTCGCGCCCGTCGCAGGGCGCCTGGACGGCGCTGGCGTTCGCCTTTTCCGCCAAGGGGAAAGCCAATGGCCTTCATCGATTTCGATCCGACACGCCGCGATGCCTTTGCCGCACCCCGCCTCGCGCCGGAACCCGTGTTCAACGACACCGAATGGCAGGTGATCTCGCTTGCCCGTGGCGACAGGCTCGCCAGCCTGCGCCCCGAAGGCAGGCTCGAACGCTGGGGGGCGTTGCTCTTCGGCAAGCGCCCCAATCCGCGCCTCGCGGACCCGCGCCTCGAAGCGCTGCGCCGCATGGCGGTGCTCGCCTGGCGTCGCGGCTGGTCGCTCCCGCTTTCGGAGTTCGAGGCGTTCGAGCGCGCCGGCTTCTTTTCGCACCATCTCGAAACCCTCTTCGCCGCCATTCGCGGCAACCTGCTCACGGCCGATCGGAGGGCCGCGCTATGAACATGATCACCAAAATCGATTCCGCCGACGCGACGGGTCAGGCCGCACCGGCATCGCGGCTGGCGCGCCTCCCGCGCTGGCAGCGCGGGGCGCTGTTCGCCGCTCCCCTCGTCCTCGTCGCCGGCGTGGGGCTGCACTATGCCACGCGCTCCAGCGCCGAAGTCGCGCCCCCGCCGCCGCCGGCCGTCACCGTGGCGACGCCGCTGGTCCGCACGGTCAGCGAGTGGGACGATTATATCGGCCGCTTCGCACCGAGCCGGACGGTCGAGATCCGCCCGCGCGTCTCGGGCGAGGTCGTAGCGGTCCATTTCCGCGACGGCGACGTCGTCAGGCAGGGCCAGTTGCTGTTCACGATCGACCAGCGTCCCTTCGCCGCCGCGCTGGCCGAGGCGCGCGCCAATGTCGCCAGTGCGCGCAGCGCGCTGGCGCTTGCCCGCGCCGATCTGGGCCGCGCCCAGCGCCTGATCGCCGACGAGGCGGTCTCGGCGGGCGAGGTCGATGCGCTGCGCGCGCGCGTCCAGGCGTCCGAAGCGGCGCTCGCCGCCGCCGATGCCCGGCTCCGGACCCGTGCGCTCGACATGGAGTTCACCCAGGTGCGCGCGCCGATCGCCGGCCGCATTTCCGATCGCCGCGTCGATCCGGGCAATCAGGTCGCGGGCGGCGAAGGCACCAGCGGCACGCTGCTGACCACGGTCAACGCGCTCGATCCCATCTATTTCAGCTTCGACGGCTCCGAGGCGCTCTATCTGAAGACGCTGCGCAATCGTCAGCCCGGCGGCCCGGCGGCCCCGGTCGAGATCCGCCTGCAGGACGAGAGCGGTTATAGTTGGAAGGGCCGGCTCGACTTCACCGACAATGGGCTCGATCCGCGTTCGGGCACGATCCGCGGCCGTGCGATCATCGACAATCCCAAATATTTCCTGACCCCCGGCATGTTTGGCAACATGCGGCTCGCCAATGGCGGGCAGGTGAAGGCGCTGCTCGTCCCCGACGCCGCGATCCAGACCGATCAGGCGCGCAAGACAGTGCTCGTCGTCGATGCGAAGAACGACGTCGCGGCTAAGGAAGTCCAGCTCGGCCCCGTGGTCGACGGGCTGCGGATCATCCGCTCGGGACTGAAGCCGTCGGACCGCGTGGTCATCGTCGGTGTCCAGATGGCGATGCCCGGCGCCAAGGTCAGCCCGACTGCGGGCCGCATCGCGCCGCAGACGCAGGCGAGCGCCGCCGCCGACGTGGCGACCCCGACCTCCGGCGAGGCGACCTTCGCCACCCATTGATCCCTCTCGGAAGAGGACGAACATCATGCGCTTCTCGCGCTTCTTCATCACGCGGCCGATCTTCGCCGCGGTGATCGCGATCATCATCACCATCATTGGTGCGATCGCCTATCTCGGGCTGCCGGTGTCGCAATATCCCGACATCGTGCCGCCGACCGTGACCGTCACCGCCAACTATCCCGGCGCCAATGCCGAGACGGTGGCGGAAACCGTCGCCGCGCCGATCGAGCAGGAAATCAACGGCGTCGACAACATGCTCTACCAGTCGTCGCAATCGACGGGTGACGGCAAGCTGGTGATCACCGTCACCTTCAAGATCGGCACCGACCTCGATGCCGCGCAGGTGCTGGTGCAGAACCGCGTCGCGGTCGCGGTGCCGCGCCTGCCCGAGGACGTCCAGCGCCTCGGCGTGGTGACGCGCAAGACGTCGCCCGACTTCCTCATGGTCGTGAACCTCGTCTCGCCCGACAACAGCCTCGATCGCGGCTATATCTCCAACTATGCGCTGACCCAGGTGCGCGACCGGCTGAGCCGCGTCGACGGCGTGGGCGATGTGCAGCTTTTCGGTTCGCGCGACTATTCGATGCGCGTGTGGATCGATCCGGGCCGCGCTGCCGCGCTCAACCTGACGGCGGGCGACATCGTCCAGGCGCTGCGCGCCCAGAACGTCCAGGTCGCCGCCGGCACGCTCGGCCAGCCGCCTTATGCGCAGGGCAATGCCTTCCAGCTCAACGTCGAGACGCAGGGCCGCCTCGTCGACCCGCAGCAGTTCGCGAACGTCGTCATCCGCACCGATGCAGACGGGCGTCAGGTGCGCGTGTCCGACGTGGCGCGGGTCGAGCTTGGCGCGCAGGATTATGGCTCCAACACCTATCTGAGCGGCAAGCCGACCGTCATCGTCGCGGTGTTCCAGCGCCCGGGATCGAACGCGCTGGCCGCCGCGCAAGGCGTGTCGGCGGCGATGGACGAGCTGAAGACGCGCTTCCCCAAGGGGCTCGACTATAGCGTCATCTACAATCCCACCGCCTTCATCTCGCAGTCGATCGACGCAGTGAAGCACACGCTGTTCGAGGCGGTGCTGCTCGTCGTGCTGGTGATCCTCGTCTTCCTGCAGAAATGGCGGGCGGCGATCATCCCGGTGGTCGCGATTCCCGTGTCGCTGATCGGGACCTTCACGATGCTCGCGGCGCTCGGCTATTCGATCAACAACCTGTCGCTGTTCGGCATGGTGCTGGCGATCGGCATCGTCGTCGACGACGCGATCGTGGTGGTCGAGAATGTCGAGCGCAATCTGGAGCGGGGCCTGAGCCCGCTCGAGGCCGCGCGCGTCTCGATGGACGAAGTGGCGGGGGCGCTCGTTGCGATCGTGCTTGTCCTGTGCGCGGTGTTTGTCCCGACGCTGTTCATCACCGGCCTGTCGGGCGCCTTCTACAAGCAGTTCGCGGTGACGATCTCGACCGCGACGGTCATCTCGCTGCTGCTGTCGCTCACGCTCTCGCCCGCGCTTGCGGCGATCCTGCTGCGCGCCGAAACGCATGACGAGAATGCCCCGCGCTGGAAGCAGTTGCTCCAGCGCGCCGGCGATCGCTTCAACCGGGGGTTCGAGCGGCTGAGCAACGGCTATGCCGCGCTGACCCGCCGGCTGGTCACGCGGCCGAAGCGGATGATGCTAGCCTATGGCGGCCTGATCGCGCTGACCATGGGGGTCTTCTGGGTGACGCCCACCGGCTTCATCCCCGCGCAGGACCAGGGTTATTTCCTGACCGTGATCCAGCTGCCGCCGGGCTCGTCGGTCGAGCGCACCGATGCGGTGATGCGCAAGGTCGCCGCGCGCATCCTGCCGGTCGAAGGCATCAAGGGCGCGGTGATGCTCGCGGGCTTCGACGGCCCCTCGCAGACGCTCGCTCCCAACGCCGCCGCTGCCTATTTCCCGCTCAAATCGTTCGAGGAACGCGAGAAGCTGGGTGTCAGCTTCGCCCAGATCATGGACGAGGCGCGCAAGCGGACCGCCGACATCAACGAGGCCCGCCTGCTCATCGTGCCGCCGCCGCTGATCCAGGGCATCGGCTCGGCCGGCGGCTACCGGCTGATGGTGCAGGACCGCGAAGGACGCGGTTATGTCGAGCTGGGCAAAGCCGCCTACGACCTGATCGGCAAGGCCAACCAGACCCCGGGGCTGGCGCAGGTCTATACCTTCTTCGAGACCGCGACGCCGCGCATCTTCGCCGACATCGACCGGCGCAAGGCGGATCTGCTCGGCGTGCCGCCGCAGCGCGTGTTCGAAGCGCTCCAGGTCTATCTGGGATCGGCCTTCGTCAACGACTTCAACCTGCTGGGGCGCACCTACCGCGTCACCGCGCAGGCCGATGCGCCCTTCCGCAACACCACGGCCGACATCGCCAATCTCAAGACCCGTTCCGACAGCGGCGCGATGGTTCCGATCGGCAGCGTCGCGACTTTCCAGGACAAGACCGGGCCATATCGCGTCGTGCGCTACAATCTCTATCCGGCGGTCGAGGTCGATGGCGACACAGCGCCCGGCTATTCCTCGGGCCAGTCGCTGGTGACGATGGAGAAGCTGGCGGATTCGACGCTGCCCAAGGGCTATGGCCACGAATGGACGGGCATCGCCTATCAGCAGAAGGCGGCGGGCAGCACGGCCGCACTCGTCTTCGGCATGGCGGTGGTCTTCGTCTTCCTCGTCCTCGCCGCGCAATATGAGAGCCTGACGCTGCCGCTCGCGATCATCCTGATCGTGCCCATGTGCCTGCTCGCGGCGATGGCCGGCGTGAACCTGCGTGGCATGGACAATAATGTGCTGACGCAGATCGGGCTGGTCGTGCTCATCGCGCTTGCCGCCAAGAACGCGATCCTCGTGGTCGAGTTCGCCAAGCAGGCGGAGGAGGAAGACGGGCTGTCGCCGGTCGAGGCCGCCGTCCGCGCGGCGCAGACCCGCCTGCGGCCGATCCTGATGACCAGCTTCGCCTTCATCCTCGGCGCGGTGCCGCTGGTGATCGCGAGCGGCGCGGGCGCGGAGCTTCGCCAGGCGCTCGGCACCGCCGTCTTCTTCGGGATGATCGGCGTCACCGGCTTCGGCCTGATCTTCACGCCGACTTTCTACGTCGTGTGCCGGGCGCTCGCGGAGCGCCTGGCCCGCCACCGCCCGCGTCCCGATGCGGCACCGGCGGCGCTGCAGCCCGCCGAATAGGAGCGGAAACCATGTCTCACCTACGTCCCTTGTCGCTCGTTGCGGGGCTTCTGCTTTCGGCCTGCGCGGTCGGCCCCAATTATGTCGCGGCCCCGCCGCCGCCTCAGACCGCCACGGGCGGATTTGCGGGCTCCGCGACGCCGCTGGTCAGCGATGCCGCAGCCAGCGACCGCTGGTGGCAACTCTACCGCGATCCCGTGCTCGACGGGCTGATCGAGGATGCGCTGAAGGCCAATACCGACATTCGCGTCGCCGTCGCCAATCTCGAGAAGGTCCAGGCCAATCTGCGCGAGACGCGTTCGGACCGGTTGCCGAGCACCAATATCGGCGCCGGCGCCAGCTATGGTCGCCTTCCCGAAAGCCAGCGTCCGATCGGCGCCAAGCGCGAGGATTGGCAGGTCGATGTCGGCATCGACGTGGCTTATGAGGTCGACCTGTTCGGCCGGGTGAAGCGCAATATCGAGGCTGCGCGCGGCGATGTCGCGGCGGCGGCGGGCGATGCGGACGCCGTGCGCGTCTCGGTCGTCGCGCAGACGGTGGGCGCCTATACCGATGCGGCGGCATCCGCCGAGCGGCTGGGCGTCGCGCAGCATGTCGTCGAACTGCTCGATCAGTCAGTGACGCTGACCACCAAGAGGTTCGAGGCCGGGCGCGCCACCAAGCTCGACGTCGTGCGCATCGCGGCGCTGCGCGACCAGCGCCGGGCGCTCGTCCCGCAACTGATGGCGCAGCGGCAGGCGGCGTTGTTCCGCCTGGCGACATTGACTGGTCGCGCGCCGCAACAGCTTCCTGCCGCCGCCGCCGAGCGGACGACAACGCCGCGCCTCGATCAGCCGATCCCCGTCGGCGACGGGGCAGCGTTGCTGGCACGCCGGCCCGATGTGCGCGCGGCCGAGCGTCGCCTTGCCGCCTCGACGGCGCGGATCGGCGTTGCGACCGCCGATCTCTATCCGCGCATCACGCTCGGCGGGTCGGCGGGGTCGAGCGGCCTCGGCTTCAGCGACCTGTTCGGGGGCGGGCCGCTGCGCTGGCTGCTCGGGCCGCTGATCAGTTGGTCCTTCCCCAATCAGGAAGCGGTGCGCGGGCGGATCGACGCCGCGAAGGCCGATTCGCGCGGCGCGCTCGCCGATTTCGACGGCACCGTGCTGCGCGCGCTGGAGGAGACCGAGACGGCGCTCTCCAACTATGCGCGCGAGCTCGATCGGCGCGAAGCGTTGAAGAGCGCGCGCGACGAGGCCGAGTCCGCCGTGCGGATCACCCGCGCACGCCAGCGCGAAGGCACGATCGACTTCCTCGAGCTGCTCGATACGGAACGGACCTTCGCCGACGCCGAGGCCGATCTGGCGGCCGCCGATGCGCGCATCGCGACGGCGCAGGTCAGTCTGTTCCGTGCGCTTGGCGGCGGCTGGCAGCAGGCGGATGCCGCGACCAGCGTCGCCGCGCGTTAGAAGGCGGGATCAGGCGAGATAGGGCAGGTCGGCCGGGAAGCCGTGCGGCTTATCGGCTTGCACGGCTTCCGGCGCAATTCTCCCGTTTTCACCCGAAACAACGACGTCGATGCTGCGCGGCAGACCGATGAGGCTGAGGACGTAGCCGATGATCGCGCTGCCGCCATAGCCGACAAGTGGCGTGGGATAATTGCCCAACGCCGCTGCGGCGATCGTCGCCAGCCAGACCGCACCGAAGGTCAAATAGACGTCGTGGCGATCGGCGTCGCGGAGCCAGCCGATGACGGCAGGCAGGACCATCAGCACGGCCCCGGCGACAACGGCCAGCCCGGCGAGCGGGTGGACATCGAACGACGAATAGAAGATCCGGTCGACGAACGGCATGGCCGGCTGGACGTCGGCGCGCGCCAGCGTGACGGTCAGGCCGATCACGGCGCCGGCGAGCGCAACCAGCGTGCTGCGTTTGGGCCGCGCAATGGCAAGCGCGGCCATGCCGGCCGCCAGCGCCCCCGCCACGGCGCGATCGGGCTGGAGTGCGAGTGCAAGTGCCGCGATGACGATGCCGGTGGCGGACAGCGCGTCACGGCCGCGCGCGAAACCCACCGCCAGCGCCGGCAGAAGGATCAGGCTGGGCTGAATGGAGAGGCCGCCGATCGAGATCCAGCGCGTCGCGCCGCCGACCGTGACGCCGAACAGGCTGGTGAGCAGTAGGGCGAGGCCAAGCGCGAGATTGATCGGGCCAGGTTCGAGGCGTCCGCTGCGCGCGCTGGCCAGCGCGGCCGCCGCAAGCGCGAAGCCAAGGACCAGTGCCGCCGCATTGATCGCCAGATAGCGCATCGGCGCGCCGCCCGCCGTCATATAGGCCAATCCGAGGCCGGTCGCGCCCGTCGCGCAGATCGCCGCGATGCGGCGCGGGCTTTGGAGCAGATGAGTGTCGATCGGCACGGTCGGGTCTCCCTCGCTGAGTGATGTGCCGAGCGGCAGGCGCAGCGGCAGGATGATATGCGCCAGCGCCGCTTCGCGCAGCGCGCAGCCAAGGCAGCCCAGTGCGAATTGCAGTGCGGGGCCGTCGCCTTCGACGGCGTCGATCTCGCCGCGCATCGCAACGCCCCAGTCGCGCAGCGATGCCGGCAGCAGCAAGGCGGCGAGGCGGACGATGGCCGTGGAAAGGACGCGCATCAGGCCGGCTTCCCGATCAGGCCGGTATCGGCGCGCAGCGGTGGATTCTGCTGCGCCAGCGCAAGGCCGCTCGCGGTCAGCCGATAGGCGTGTCGCGGCGGGCGGCCGGGGTCGCTCGGCGGCAGCCATTGCGCCTCGAGATGCCCCTGCCGCTCGAGGCGGATGAGCAGCGGGTAAAGCGTGCCGGACTTGATGCCCGCCAGGCGGCAAAGCTCATAACCGTGCGACCAGTGCGGACCGGCCTCGGCCAGCGCGGCAAGGACGTTTCGCGCGACGGGCGAGGGGGATCGGGTGCGGATCATGACTCTAAATCTACCTATGTAGATTTAGAGTCAATCGCCAACTGTGCAGGGCGTGAAACAAGGTAGGCCGACCCCGCCGGCCTCCCACATCATCGTTTTATTTTGCGGCCGGCAGCGTCACCTTGGGTGCGGCGACGAAGGGCTTGATGCCGAACTTCGGATAGACCTCGCTCGGGAAATAGACGGTGCCGTCCTTCACCACCATGCTTATCGTCTTGATCGCCTTCAGCTCCCTGGTGGGGTCGCCGGGGATCAGGAAGAAGTCGGCCAGCTTGCCTTTCTCGATCGACCCCATCGTCTGATCCTGTCCGGTATAGGCCGCCATATCCCATGTCGCGCGCTTCAATATCTCGGGCGCCGTCATGCCGAAGCTCTGATAGAGTTCGAGCTCGCGGTGATAGGTGAAGCTGCCGCCGGTATCGGTGCCGGGGACGATGAAGGTCCCCTGATCGTGGAGCAGCTTCAGCGTCGCGACGATCTTGTCATAGGCGCCGCGATAGGCGGCATCGTCGCCCGGCGCGGAGGTATCGATCAGCGCTTTCTTCGCGCCGCGCTGCCAGCCGATCGGCATATTGTCGATATAATCGACCGCGCCCGGCGGGGTCTGGCCGTCGCGATTCTTGAGCAGCATCTCGTGGATGCCCAGCGTCGCGTCGATCGCGGTCTTGTGATCGACCATCAGCTTCATCGTCGTCTGCACGCGCTCGCTGCCGAGATCGAGCGCAGGGAGGCGCTTGAGCGCGGTCAGGCGGAACAGCGTGCGCGTATCCTCGTCGGGCTTGATCACCCATTGCAGCATGAACTGGTTGATGTGCGTCACCTCGTCGAAGCCTGCCTGGATATTGGCGTCCTCGGTCGAGAAGGCGGGCACATGCCCGGCGACGCGCATCCCCAGCCGGTGCGCTTCCTTGACCAGCGCCGGCACCCATGCCGGGTTCATGCTGTTGTAGCTCTTGATCTGCCAGAAGCCGCGCGCGCCGTACCAGCGCACTGCGTCGATCGTTTCCTGCTCGCTGTTGACGAGGATGCCGTTGTTCGCGCTGAACGGGCTCTTGCCTTCGATGAAGCCGCTGCGGATCACGTGCGGGCCGCCGATGATGCCGGCGTCCATCCGATCGATCAGCTTGGCGAGCACGGCGTTGTCATTGCCCATGTCGCGCACCGTGGTGATGCCCGCCATCAGATTGAGCAGCGCATCATCCTGCCCGAGATGGCCGTGCATCTCGTACATGCCGGCGACCAGCGTCCCGCCCGCGCCGTCGATCAGCACTTCGCCGGGGGTGGCGGGCTCGTCGATCGGTTCGACCGCGGCGATCGTCTTGCCGGCGATCAATACCGAGACGGGATCGGTCAGCTTCGAGGTCCTGGGGTCGAACAGCCGGACATTGCGGATGCGCACGGGGGCGTCGTAATTATGCGCCGTGTCCCTCTGGATCGCGACATAGCGGTCGGTCGACCATTTGGCGGCCAGCTCGCGCAGCCGCACTTCCTCCCCCTCATAGCCTTCGCGCACAATCGCGAAGCTGGGCGACAGATAGGCGATGAACGCGCCCTTGTTGTCGAGCAGGAAGGTGTCGGGGGTCAGGTCGATCCCGCTTAGCGTATAGACGGTGCCGGTGATCGCCCCGCCCTTGCCGTTGATCGTTAGCGGCTCGCCCTTGTCGAGCCGCAGCGTGCCGCCGGGCAGTGCGGGCATCTGGCGATCGGCATCCTTCAGCAAGGCGCGGGCATAGAGGCCGAGCGCCCAGGGGCTGCCGACCTGCGCGACATAGATGCTCGGTTCCTTGACCGTCGCCTTGCCGGGGCCGACCGCGTCGTTCCAGCTGGCGACCTTGCCCTTCAGCACGAAGCTCTCGCTCACCTTGCTGCCGAAGGTCGTGGTGCCGCTGATGTCCCAGCTCGTCGGCAGCCCGTCCTTGCCGAGCGTCAGCGCTTCCTTCATCGTCGGCCCGCGCCCGTTATTCTTATAGTCGAAATCGATCGCGGTCCTGTCGCCATTGGTGTCGGAGGTGAGATGACCGACGACCTTCGACCCGAAGATCACCGAAAAACGCTCGGTCTCCGCCTGCGCGGCGGCGGGGATGAGCGAGGCGGACAGGCTGAGCGCCAGGAGCATGCTGATTTTCATGGGCGCGATATAGATCATGCCCGCAAGCGCCTGACCAGCGCCTATTCCCCGGCGCCGCCGACGCCGATGTTGAGCCGGCGCGTGACGTTGTAGTCGAGCACCGCGACGATGAAATAACAGCCCATCCAGCGCAGCCGCATGAAGGCGTTGGCGGGCCCCGCGACATCGGCCAGTCGCCATTCGCGGCTCTGCGCCAGCTCTTCCTCGAAATAGGTGCGCATGCGGGCGGCGAAGGTCGCGTCCTCGACCGAGAGCATGATCTCCATGTTGAGATAGAGGCTGCGCATGTCGAAATTGGCGCTGCCGACATGTACGCGATCGTCGACGATCATCAGCTTGGTGTGGAGCTTGGTCGGCTGATATTCGAACACGCGCACGCCCTTGCGCAGCAACCCGGCGTAGGTGAAGCGCGCCGCGCCGATCGTGGTGCCGTTGTCCGATTTGGCGGCGGTCATGATCCGCGCCGTCCCGCGCGTGCCGATGCGGTCGATCCGCCGCAGCATCGAAGGGTTGGGAGCGAAATAGGCGGCGGCGAGATCGAGGCGACGGGCCTGCTGCAGCTCGCGCTTCACCGCGCGCGCCCAGGGATTGAGGCGGCGCGTCGGGCCGCCGAGCAGCCAGTGGACCTGGCCCTGTTGGGTGCCCCACCGGCGCAGCGCGCGACGCAGCCGGCGGATGCGCGGGCGCGGATGACGCGACCAGGCGGCCAGCATGTCGAAATAGCTGGCGAGCGGCTGCGCGGCGGGGCCGTCGATCCGCAATCCGAGATCGCGCCAGCCGCCTTCCTCGACGCGGCGGAAATAATCATCCTCGATATTGAAGCCGCCGATGATCGCGCATGCCTTGTCGGCCAAAGCGAGCTTCTGATGATTGCGGAGCAGATAGCGGCGGCCGAGGCGCGGGATGAAGCAGCAGAAATCGACGCCGGCGGCGACGAGCGGCGCGAAGAAATGCTTGCCGCAGGCGTCGCCGCTGCCGAAACCGTCGACGATCAGCGAAACCTTCACGCCGCGATGCGCCGCCGCCTCGATCGCGTCGCGGATGCGCAACCCCGAATGATCGGCGGCGAAGGTGTAATAGAGCAGGCGGAGCGACTGCTTCGCACCGTCGATCAGATCGACCAGCGCCTCTATCCGCGCGGGGCCGTCAGTGATCAGGCGCAGGCGATTGCCGTCGATCAGATGGCTGTCATCGTCGGTGCGCGCGGCGTCGTCGATCATATGCGGGGCATGGAGTGACGCGCGGGCACACGCAAGCCCGTGCCGCCATCATTGACATGGGCGGGGTGCATCGCTACCTGAGCCGCCTTCCGTCCATCGTGATTGAGTCTTGGGAGCGGCTATGGCGCGCGTTACCGTTGAGGATTGTGTCGACAAGGTTTCGAACCGGTTCGACCTGGTGCTGGTCGCCGCCCAGCGTGCGCGCCAGATTTCAGGCGGCGCCGATCTGACGCTCGACCGCGATCGCGATAAAAACCCGGTCGTCGCGCTCCGCGAGATCGCCGAGGAGACGGTTCTGCCCGAGGATCTGCGCGATGCCGTGATCCAGGGCCTGCAGCGCGTCCAGATCGACGACGAGGATGCCCCCGACGCGATCGGTTCGCTCAGCCAGTCGGCCGAGGCGCTTCGCCTCACCGCCGCCGCGCCGCCGCGCAACCAGAATCTCGGCGCCGATTACGAGTGATTGGCCCGAAGCCCCTCCCGAAAGGCGAGGGGCTTTTTGTTTGAGCTGCATTCGTGCCGCGATGTAGCCGGCAGGCGTCATTGCGCTGCTGTCCCGTCATTGCGAGCGCAGCGAAGCAATCCAGGCTGGCGCTCGACATCGTCTGGATTGCTTCGCTGCGCTCGCAATGACGGGGGCTGGGCATTGCCGGCCCGCCGGTTTCGAGAGCCGTTTTGCGGTCGGCGCTTTTACTCCGCCGCCTGCGGCAAAAGATCGGCGCGGTCGCGGAAGCAGAGATCGCCCCATTCGAGCGCGCGGCCGTCATGCGCGCAGACGCGGATCGGCTGGACGGGCTCGCCGTCGCGCTTGTCGACCAGCACGGGGTTCGACGGGCATTTGGTTTCCCAGCGCTCGCCCCATTGCCTGAGCGCGATCATCGTCGGCAGCAGCGCTTCGCCCTTGCTGGTCAGGCGATACTCGACCTTGCGCCGATCATCGGGGCAGGGCAGCCGTTCGAGGATGCCGGCGTCGACGAGGCGCGTCAGGCGATTGGCGAGGATGTTGCGCGCGATGCCGAGGCTCGACTGCATTTCCTCGAAATGACGCAGGCCGTTGAAGGCCGCGCGGAGCAGCAGAAAGGACCAGCGTTCCCCCATCGCCTCAAGCGCGGCGGGGAGGCTGCATTCAAGCGCAATCTGCTTCAAAGGCTCGCGAAGTCCCATGGCCGCCAAGGTTAGTCCAAGCGCGCGGCGACGCAATCGCAAAATGACAATATCGTTTCATCCGAAAACTTGACGGCGTAAACTTTACGCTGTAAATATCGAATCACCCTCCCCAGTGGCAACAGGAATAGTTCGATGCTTCGTCACCTCGCTCTCGCGGCTGCCTTCGCGACGTCCTCGCTGCTCGTCGCCGGCGCGGCCTATGCCCAGCCGACCAATGCCTATTACAGCGCGACCCCGGCCAGCGCGCCGGCCGCCGGCCGCACCATGATCCGCGGCCAGGTGTGGACCTGCGACGGCCAGTCGTGCACCGCAGGACAGGGCGAAAGCCGCCCCGCGATCATCTGCGCGGTCGCCGCACGCGAGCTGGGCCAGCTCACCGCCTTCACCGCCAATGGCGTGGCGCTCGACGCCCCCAATCTCGACAAGTGCAACGCCCGCGCGAAGTAAAATCGCGCGGGGCCGGTCGCGGCCCGGCGGATCCTCCCAACCGCCTGATCGCGACCGGCACCCCAATTCCACCGCTTCGGGGCCTGCGGCAGCGTGAAACCAGTTGCAAAGCGCCCCGGCCAGACCCCAAATTGCGCGCGTGCTGCGCCAATATGAACTTGTAGAGCGTGTAAAACGCTATGATCCCGACGCCGACGAGGCGTTGATCAATCGTGCCTATGTCTTCTCCATGCAGGCGCATGGCAGCCAGAAGCGGGCATCGGGCGATCCCTATTACAGCCACCCGATCGAGGTGGCCGGCATCCTGACCGACCTGCATCTCGACGACGAAACGATCGCGACCGCGATCCTCCACGACACGATCGAGGATACCGTCGCCACCTATGACGATATCGAGCGGCTGTTCGGCGGCAATGTCGCGCGGCTGGTCGACGGCGTCACCAAGCTGTCGAAGATCGAGGCGCAGACCGAAAGCGAGCGCGCGGCCGAGAATCTGCGCAAGTTCCTGCTCGCCATGTCGGACGACATCCGCGTGCTGCTCGTCAAGCTCGCCGATCGTCTCCACAACATGCGCACGCTGCACTTCATCAAGGACGAGAAGAAGCGCCGGCGCATCGCCAAGGAGACGATGGATATCTATGCCCCGCTCGCCGAGCGGATCGGCATGTACGAGTTCATGAACGAGATGCAGACGCTGGCCTTCCAGCAGCTGGAGCCCGAGGCCTATGCCTCGATCACGCGCCGGCTGGAGCTGCTCGAGGAAGGCGGCGGCGACCGCATCGCACGCATCTCGTCGGGGCTGAAGCTGCTGCTCAGCCGCGGCGGCGTGGATGCCGACATCAGCGGGCGGCGCAAGCGCCCCTATTCGATCTGGCGCAAGATGCAAGAGCGCCACATCAGCTTCGAGCAATTGTCCGACGTGATGGCCTTCCGCGCGATCGTGCCCACCACCGAGGATTGCTACAAGGCGCTGGGGGTGATTCACCGGCGCTGGCCGATGGTTCCCGGGCGCTTCAAGGACTATATCTCGACGCCCAAGCGCAACGGATATCGCTCGCTTCACACCTCGGTGATCCACGCCGAGAATATGCGCGTCGAGATCCAGATCCGGAGCGAGGCGATGCATGCCGAGGCCGAATATGGCCTCGCCGCCCACTGGGCCTACAAGCAGAGCAGCCATAAGCCCGACAGCCAGGCCGGGTGGATTCGCGACCTCGTCGAAATCCTCGAAAATGCCGACAGCCCCGAGGAGCTGCTTGAGCATACCCGCATGGCGATGTATCAGGATCGCATCTTCGCCTTCACGCCCAAGGGCGAGCTTTATCAGCTGCCCAAGGGATCGACGCCGGTCGATTTCGCCTATGCCGTCCATACCGATCTGGGCGACACGGCGGTGGGCGCGAAGATCAACGGCCGCGTCGTGCCGCTGCGCACGCCGATCGCCAACGGCGATCAGGTCCAGATTCTGCGGTCCAAGGCGCAGGAGCCGCAGCCGCAATGGATCAATTTCGTCGCGACGGGCAAGGCGCGCGCTGCGATCCGCCGCTTCGTCCGCCAGAAGGAACGCGGCGAAAGCATTTCGCTCGGCCGCAAGCTCTACGACGAGATTATCGCGCGTTTGCCGGCGCAGCTTGGCCAGGAAGCGCTGGCTCAGGCGCTGAAACGCCTGAAGATTGAGGATGAGCCGACGTTGATGATCGGCATCGCGCGCGGACAGGTGAGCGACGCGCGCCTCATGGAAGCGCTGATGCCGGGATCGACCGGCGGCGATCTGGGCGAGCTTGAAAAGGCGCCGCCGCAGCGCGAGGCCATCTCGATCAAGGGGCTGACCCCCGGCGTCGCCTTCAGCCTTGCGCCTTGTTGCCACCCCGTTCCGGGCGACCGCATCGTGGGCCTGCGCCGCCCCGATGCGCCGATCGAAGTGCATGCGATCGGCTGCCCGACGCTGGCCGAGGCTGCCGATGCCGACTGGATCGACCTGTCGTGGGGCGACGGATCCGACGGCGCTGTCGCGCGGCTTTCGGTCGTGCTCAAGAATGAGCCGGGATCGCTGGGCGTGATGGCGGGCATATTCGGCGCGCACAAGGCGAACATCCTGAACCTGCGCCTCGACAATCGCGACGGCGGCTTCCACAGCTTCCTCGTCGATCTCGAAGTGCACGATCTGCAACATCTGACACGGATCGTCGCGGCGCTGAGGGCGGCCGACGTGGTGAGCACCGCCGAGCGACTCTGACATGCGGGCATAGGGGCGCGGACTGGCGGGGAGCGGACTGGCGCCGCCCCAAAAGCGATTCTAAGACTTCGCCCATGACCGACATGACCTATGCGCGCTATCTGGCGCTCGACGACATCCTTGCCGCGCAGCATCCGATATCGGACCAGCATGACGAACTGCTGTTCATCATCATCCACCAGACCAAGGAATTGTGGCTGAAGCAGATCATCGCCGAGCTGCACGCGGCCAAGGCGATGGTGCGCGAGGGCAGTCTGGTCCCCGCCTACAAGATCCTTGCCCGCGTCTCGCGCATTCAGGCGGTGATGACCTTGTCGTGGGATGTGCTGACCACGATGACGCCTAGCGACTATACGCGCTTCCGCGCCGTGCTCGGCGGGTCCTCGGGCTTCCAGTCCGACCAGTTCCGCACGATCGAATATATGCTGGGTCTCAAGGACGGGCATTTCCTGCGCTTTCAGGAAGATCGGCCGGTGGCGCAGGCGAAGATGACCGAGGCGCTTTACGCGCCCAGCCTGTGGGACGATGCGATCGCCGCGCTGGCGACGGCCGGAATCGACGTGCCGATGACCGCGCTCGAGCGGGACTGGACGCAGCCCTACGAACCGAGCGAGGCGATCGAGGAGGCCTGGGCCACCGTCTATCGCGAGCCCGAACGCTGGTGGGAGCTTTATCAGCTTGCCGAGAAGCTGGTCGACCTCGACGATGCGATGGCGACCTGGCGGCACAAGCATGTGCTGACGGTCACGCGGATCATCGGCAACAAGCCCGGCACCGGCGGCACCGCCGGAGCCACCTATCTGGAAAAGACGCTCGCCAAACGCGCCTTCCCCGAGCTGTGGTCGCTCAGGACGCGACTATGAGCTGGAAGCGGCTGTTCCAGCGCGCGCTCGCCGCTGCGCCAGACCGGCTGCACATGGCGGCGCACAGCCACCATCTCTGGCCCGATGCGAGCTGGCTGGGCCAGCAGGCCGCCTGGGACGATGCGGCGCGCCTCGCCGATCGCAAATGGGACCGGGTGATGGGCGAGATCTGGCCAGCCGCGCAGGCCCATGTCGCGGCCGAACTCGGCCTGCCCGATCCCGCGAGCATCGTCTTTTCCGGC
This sequence comes from Sphingomonas sp. EU05-FHT14C10, assembly GCF_058790595.1. Classification (NCBI taxonomy): domain Bacteria; kingdom Pseudomonadati; phylum Pseudomonadota; class Alphaproteobacteria; order Sphingomonadales; family Sphingomonadaceae; genus Sphingomonas; species Sphingomonas sp. EU05-FHT14C10. The sequence continues at coordinate 18,241 of NZ_JBYTEN010000016.1, forward strand.
AATACCCACGACCTGCTCATCCGCCTCGTCGCCGCGCTCGAGAAACGCCCCGTGCGCGTGCTGGCCAGCGACGGGGAATTTCACAGCTTCCGCCGGCAGGGCGCGCGCTGGGTGGAGCAGGGGGCGGTCATGCTCGAAACGGTGCCCGTCGCGCCGTTCGAGAGCTTCACCGATCGCTTCGTCGCGGCGGCCGAGGCAGGCGGGCACGACCTGATCATGGTCAGCCAGGTGATGTTCGGCAGCGGCACGATGTTTGGCGGGATCGAAGCGCTGGCGGCGCTGGCGCGGCCGGAAGGTCCGTGGGTGCTCGTCGACGGCTATCACGGCTTCATGGCCGTGCCGACCGATCTGTCGGCGGTGGCCGACCGGATCTTCTATGTCGCCGGCGGGTATAAATATGCGATGGCCGGCGAAGGCTGCGCCTTCATGCACGCGCCGCCCGGCTTCGCGCCGCGCCCGCCGCTCACCGGCTGGTATGCCGCCTTCGACGATCTCAGCCTGCCGCCCGGCGCCGTCGGCTATGCGCCCGATGCGCGGCGCTTCATGGGCGCGACGTTCGATCCCTCGGGGCTTTATCGCTTCGTCGCGGTGCGCGACATGCTGGCGCGCGAAGGGCTGGATACGGCGATGGTCGCAACGCATGTCGCGGGGCTGAAGGCGCGCCTGACTGCGCGGCTGGGCGAAACGCCGCTGGGCGGCGCGACCCCGCTCAACCCCGGCGGCGCCAGCGCGGCACGCTTTCTCGCGCTTCGTTCGCCCGAGGCGCAACGCTGGCAGGCGGCTTTGCTCGACGATGATGTGGTGACGGACGTGCGCGGCGACGTGCTGCGCATCGGCATCGGCCTTTGTCATGACGAGCGCGACATCGACCGTTTCGTCGCGGCGGCCAAGGGGCTCTAGGCCTCATCGGCTCCGGTCGATAGCGGACAAAAAGAAGGCGCCCTCTCCCCGAAAGGAGAGGGCGCCAATTTTACTGGCTTCGATGCCCGATCAGAAGGTGAAGCGGGCGCCGACGCGGATCGAGTAGAGCGACTGGTTCACGTAAACCGTGTCAGTCGGCTTCGAGAAGGCCGAGCCATTGTTGATCGGCGAGTAGCGATACTGCTGGCAGGCCTGCGAGGTGTTGGCCGCGACGACGCCGGCACCATTGGCGTTGCCCTTGGTCGTCAGGCACTGCACCTGCGTCACCGCGACGTTGTATGGGAACACATACTCGCGGATCTGACCCCAATTCTTGTTGATCAGATTGGTGAAGTTTTCGACGTCCGCAAAAATTTGCAGCTTCGATCGTCCAAGACCCGTCGGGATATCCTGCGCGACGTGCAGATCAAGACGGGTGAACCACTTGGAATTGAAGGCGTTACGAGGAGCGATCTTGCCACGATATTTCTTCAGGCCCGAAGAGTCGATGAACGTATTGAGCGCCTGAGCATAGGCATCCGAACTGTAGGAGACGAGCGGGTCGTTAAGCCCGGTCGGCACATACATCAGATAGCGGTTGCCGCCCGTGCCGGTCGCCGAGCTACGCCCGGTCGTTCCGAACACCGCCGAACGGTTCGAGCCGAAATCCTGGAAGGTATAGCTGAACGGACGGCCGATGCGGCTTTCGCCGAACAGCGAGATCGTGGTCTTGTTGTCCCCGAAGAAGGCGTGGTCATAAGTGACGCCGTACTTGAAGAAATATTTAACCTGATCGTTCGAGATGCCGTAGGCGACATTGTTCGCATCGACGAAGGCGCCGTTCGAATAGTTCGAGCCGGCGGTGGACGATGTCGCCGGCGACTGATCCTTCACATCCTGCCAGGTAAAGCTGCCGTTGATGTTCAGGCCGAAATCCCACGTTTTGTCGAAGCGTGCGACCGCGATGTACGAACGGCCCTTCTTGGTGTTGGTCAGCAGGATATCGGTGTTGGTGTTGGTGCTGGTCGGGCCGTCGATCAGGTTCTGATAGCGGACGCGGCCATCAGGGGTCAGCGCGTTAAGAGCGTTCACCACGGGAACCGAACGGATATCGGTGAAGTAAACCTGATTGCGGACCTTCGAGTAGAGGAAGTCCGCACCGAACACCCAGCCATCGCCCAAGAAGCCGAGATTGGCGTCATATTCGGCCGTCAGCGTCGCGCGCCACTGCGACGGCACCTTGAAGTGAGGATCGAGCGCATTGACCGTCGAGTTGGTCGCCGCCGTCGTTCCACTCAGGAAGCCGTTGACCTCGCCGGGGATGCTCGTGCCCGTGACATTGTTCAGCGCGGCGTTGCCGATCGTGGCGCTGGTGGTCGACCCCGTGTAGGTCGATCCGCCCGCCGTCGAGCGGGTGATCGAAATCTGGTTGGTCAGAACGCCGGTGTTGGAGAAGCTGTTCGAGATATAGACGTCCGGCGTACCGGCGCCGAAGATGCCGCCGCCGCCGCGGACGGTGAGGCGCTGCAAGGGCTTCCAGTCGAAGCCGAGGCGCGGCTGGAACAGGCCAAGGCCGCTGATATTGGATGTGTTGCCTCCGGGCATCGAGATCAGCTTGCCGTTCACGATCGCGCCATTGATGTAGCGATTGAGGAATGCCGTGCTGAGCGCCGGATGGTCGGCCATCGCCCACAGATCGTAGCGGACGCCATAATTGACATTCAGCGTCGAAGACACGCGCCAATTGTCCTGAAGGCCGAAGGTGAAGCTCTGATAGCGATAGCGCGCAGCGGAATCGTCCGGATCCAGCGACGGAATGGCGTTCGCATAAGTGATCTGGTTCGCCCGGCCGGCGGCGAAGTCCGCGATCGAGTCGAAATAATAGTTGCCGGCGCTGTTTTGCAGGAAGGCGTTGAAGATCTTCACGTCCTGCATTTCGCCGAAAACACGGAAGTCGTGATCGCCGGCGGTCAGGCGCGCCTGAACGAGGCCGCCCCAGGTTTCCGTGTGCAATTCGTTGGTCTGGCGCGAATTGTCCGGACCGAACGACACGACCGCGTCGGTACCGACTTCGGTAGCGGAGCTACGTTCGCAGCCCGTCGTCGAGACGGTCGGGTTGATCGCGCTGACGACGCTGGCGACCGGATTGGTGCAGACGCGGAACTGCGCGAAGCCTCGGCCGAGGAGCGGGTCCTGGATGCGCTTATAGGCTTTGTAGAAACCGCGGATTTCGGTCGAGAAACTGTCCGACCAGTCCGAGTTCAACTGCACCACGCCGGTGTGCAGCTTGTTGCCCTGAATATAGGCGTTGGATGCGAGGCCGAGCCCCGGGCTGCCCGTCGCGATCGACGAGAAGGTGTTGTTGAGGAGGTTGATGCCGTCCTTGGCGTAGGTGTAGGTCAGCGACAGGCGCTGCGTGTCCGAGATATTGGCGTCGATCTTGGCGACCAGACGGTCGTCCTTGTCGCCGAGATTGTGCAGCACGCCGCCCGTGTCGTAATTATATTTCGACTTCGCGATCTGTGTGATCTGATCGACCTGCGCCTGGGTGAGGTTGGGGATGGCCGTACCGACATTGTTGTCGATCGGACCTTCGGGGATCGGGCGGCCGCCACGGAGGCGCTCGCCGGCGACCATGAAGAACAGCTTGTCCTTGATGATCGGACCCGACAGCTCGGCGCCGTAGTTGTTGATGCCGAAATTCGGCACCTTGACCTTGATGTCCTTGGTGCGATCGCCGACGAACTCGTCGCCCGAGCGCGAGTAGAAGCCGGTGCCGTGGAAATCGTTGGTGCCCGACTTGAGCACGATGTTGATCGCGCCGCCCTGGAAGTTACCTTGACGAACGTCATAGGGCGCGACCTGCGCCTGGAACTGGGCGATCGCATCGAGCGGGATCGGCGAACGGCGGCTGGGGAGACCGTCGGTGTTCAGGCCGAAATTGTCGGTGATCGCGACGCCGTCGACCGAAAAGCGGTTGTAGCGCGCATTCTGGCCCGCGAAGGACACGGCGCGGCCGCCGGTCGGCGAATCGTCGAGGCGCGCGAAGGGATCGCGGCGCACGAGGTCGCGGATGTCGCGATTGATCGTGGCGATGTTCTGGATCTGCTGCGCGTTGAGGATCGTGGCCGGTCCCTGCGAGATCGAGCCGGCGCCCTTCAGCGAGGTCGCGGTGACGACGATGTCCTCGCCGCCCTCGGCCGCGAGATCGACCGGCACGTCATAGGCCTGGCCGATATTGGTCATGATGTCGGTGACCTGCGTGCTGGCATAACCCGGCGCGCTGATGTCCACCGTGTAGGGGCCGCCGATGCGCAGGCCCGAGAGGGTGAACGAACCGTCATTGTTGCTCGTGGTGACCGAGCGCGTGCCCGACGGGACGTGCGTGACGGTGATGCTGGCGCCGGCGACGGCGGCGCCGCCCGACGTCACGAAACCGCGAATCGACGAGGTGGTCTCCTGCGCGTGAATCGCGGCCGGAGCGATCAGCGCCGCAACTGCGGCGCCTATAAATAGACGATTTTTCATATACTTTCCCCTTTGCGAGCCAATTGCTCGAAGGCGGCGTTCGTCGCCGTCGGTGGCCCCTTGGGCTTCATATATTGCGGCCGCGTTACAGCGCGAATGGATAAATGACAGCGCCCTAAAAGCGCCGTTGTGCGTTGCAAAAAAGCATCATCGCCTCGCGTTCAGCTTAAGCCAGGCTGAACGTCGGGCACCTAAGCTGAAGCGATGACTGAAAAACCTAGCTTTCGTCGCCCATGCGCAAAGCGGCGATAAAGGCTTCCTGCGGAATCTGGACATTGCCATATTCGCGCATGCGCTTTTTGCCTTCCTTCTGCTTTTCCAGAAGTTTGCGCTTGCGCGTCGCATCGCCGCCATAGCATTTGGCGGTCACGTCCTTGCGCAGCGCGGCGATCGTCTCGCGCGCGATCACCTTGCCGCCGATCGCCGCCTGGATCGGGATCTTGAACATGTGGCGGGGGATCAGGTCCTTCAGCCGCTCGCACATATGGCGCCCGCGCGCTTCCGCCGCCTGACGGTGGACGATCATGCTGAGCGCATCGACCGGCTCGTTGTTGACGAGGATCGACATCTTCACGAGATCGCCTTCGCGGTAGCCGATCTGCTCATAGTCGAAACTGGCATAGCCGCGGCTGATCGACTTAAGCCGATCGTAGAAGTCGAACACCACTTCGTTGAGCGGCAGCTCGTAGGTCACCTGCGCGCGGCCGCCGACATAGGTCAGGTTCTTCTGGATGCCGCGCCGGTCCTGGCAGAGCTTGAGGATCGGCCCCAGATATTCGTCGGGCACGTAGATAACCGCCTGGATCCACGGTTCCTCGATCTCCTCGATCCGGTTGGGATCGGGCATGTCGGCGGGGTTGTGCAACTCGATCACCCGCGCCTCGGCTTCGCCGGCCGCCTTGGTGAGCTGCATCCGATAGACGACCGACGGCGCCGTCGTGATCAGATCGAGATCATATTCGCGCATCAGCCGCTCCTGGATGATCTCCAGGTGCAGCAGGCCGAGGAAGCCGCAGCGGAAGCCGAAGCCGAGCGCGGCCGATGTCTCCATCTCGAAGCTGAACGAGGCGTCGTTCAGGCGCAGCTTGTGGATCGATTCGCGCAGCTTCTCGAAGTCGTTGGCGTCGACGGGGAAGAGACCGCAGAAGACGACGGGCTGGACTTCCTTGAAGCCGGGCAGCGGCTCGGCGGCGGGGCGCTTGGCGTCGGTCAGCGTGTCGCCGACGCGCGCTTGCGCCACTTCCTTGATCTGCGCGGTGATGAAGCCGATCTCGCCGGGGCCGAGATCGGGCAACTGCTCGATCTTGGGGCGGAAAGCGCCGACGCGGTCGACGAGGTGCGTCGTCCCGGTGGCCATGAACTTGACCTGCTGCCCCTTGCGGATCACGCCGTCCATCACGCGGACGAGGATGACGACGCCCAGATAGGGGTCGTACCAGCTGTCGACGAGCATCGCCTTAAGCGGCGCATCGGGATCGCCCTTGGGCGCCGGGATGCGCGCGACGATCGCGTCGAGAATCTCGTCGATGCCGATCCCGGCCTTGGCGCTGGCCAGCACCGCGTTGGACGCGTCGAGGCCGATGACTTCCTCGATCTCGTGCTTGACCTTCTCGGGTTCTGCCGAGGGCAGGTCGATCTTGTTGATGACCGGGATGATCTCGTGATCATGCTCGATCGACTGATAGACGTTGGCGAGCGTCTGCGCCTCGACGCCCTGCGCCGCATCGACGACCAGCAGCGCGCCTTCGCACGCGGCGAGGCTGCGCGACACTTCATAGGCGAAATCGACATGCCCCGGCGTGTCCATCAGGTTCAGGACATGGCCTTTCCACTCGAGGCGCACGGTCTGCGCCTTGATGGTGATGCCGCGCTCCTTCTCGATATCCATATTGTCGAGCACCTGTGCCGACATCTCGCGTTCGGAGAGGCCGCCGGTGCGCTGGATCAGCCGATCGGCAAGCGTCGACTTGCCATGATCGATATGGGCGATGATCGAAAAATTGCGGATCTTGTCGAGCGGGGTGGTCATGGCGCGCCGCCCTAGCAGGGGCCGCGGGAAAGGGCAAAGCGGCTGATCGCCACAGCGCTATATGCTTGATCCGGCGACTGCGTTGGCGGATAATGCCGCCTCGGGGGTCGCACCTGAATCCACTCACGCCGGGCGGGGCATCGCGCGTCCGGCATTCGCCAATCCAAAGGCTATTTGGGGGAAGATAAAGTGCGTAAATATATTTCTTTTTTCACTGCTGCGGCGCTTCTCGGTACCGCCTTGCCCGCACTCGCCGCTCCAGCGCCCTCGTCGGGCCGCAAGCTGCAGGACAAGGGCACGCAGGAAATTCCGGTCTGCACGCGCAAGCTGGGCACGATCGCGATCGTCGAGCCCGACAATCAGTGGTGGCGCGAGCTGAACCTCGGCAGCCCCGAGGCGATCATCAAGATCTTCGTGCAGCGCTCGGGCTGCTTCACGCTCGTCAACCGCGGGCGCAGCATGGCGAGCCGCAACATGGAACGCGCGATGGCGGATTCGGGCGAGCTTCAGGCGGGGTCGAACCTCGGCCGCGGGCAGGTGAAGGCGGCGGATTATTTCCTCCAGCCCGATATCGTCTCGTCGAACAAGAATAGCGGCGGCAACGCTGTCGGCGCGGTGCTCGGCGGCTTCCTCGGCCGCTCGACCTTCGGCGCGCTGGCCGGCGGCATCAACATCAAGAAGAGCGAGGCCAATGTCACGCTTTCTGTCGTCAATGCCCGCACGACCGAGGAAGAAGCGCTGACCGAAGGCTATGCGCGCAAGTCCGACCTCAGCTTCGGCGGGGGCGGGGGCGCGGGCTGGTGGGGCGGCTTTGCCGGTGCTGGCGGTGGCGGCTACCAGAATACCGAGATCGGCCAGGTGATCGTACTTGCCTATCTCGACGCCTATACCAAGCTGGTCACCCAGCTCGGCGGCCTGCCCGAAAATGCGGCGGCGGCGGCGCCCCGCGCCAAGTAAAGGACGCGAAGGCTGGTCGGGGCGATCCGTCCCGGCCGGCTTCTCCTTCAGCAGATCTTGCCGAGCCCGGCCGCGTCGATCGCGGCCAGCGCATTTTCGAAGCGCGCTTCGCCTTCGCCGCCGATCACCGCGTAGCGCAGCCCGCGCCGTTCGAGCTGATCGCGCGAAATGTCCATGAAGCGCTGGCGCGCCTTCGCTTCGCCGAACAGGCGCGTGCCGTCGTCCTGCCACGGCAGGTCGGTATCAAGCAGCAGATAGAGGTCGGCGGTCTCGCCCCAGGCGTCGAACCAGGGATCGCTTGTTCCCAGCAGCATTTCCGCCCAGGCCGCAGTCATCAGCGGATCGGTGTCGATGATCAGCCGGCAATTGCACTTGGCGAGCAGCGAGCGCGTCATGATGTCATGCGTCTTGGCGATGGTGAGCAGATCGTCCATCGTCAGCTCGGTGCCGTAGCGCTCGCACCAGATGCGGCCATATTCGGGCATGACGAGCGTGTCGAAATGCCGCGCCAGACGGAAAGCGAGCGTCGATTTGCCCGTGCTCTCGGGGCCGTGGAGCGCGATGCGCCCGGCATAATAGGGCCTGACCGGCGCGGGGATGTGCCGCCAGTGCGCCCAGGGCTCGTCGCGGATCATGCTCGCCGAGATCGGCATTGCCTCGCGGCCCGGATCGACGGGAATGAAGCGCGCGCCCAGCTCCTGCGCCAGCCGCTCGCCATAATCCTCCGACGCGAAGACATAGTCGATCGGATCGGGATGAACGCTTTTGACGATCCCTTTCCAGATCGGCCAGAAATTGGGATGCTCCTCGGGCGATTGCGGCGCGACCGCGCCGTGCCCGACGACGTCGGCGTGCGGGAAGAGCTGGCGCATCCAGGCGAGGCGCAGTTCGCCGGGAATGGGATCGTCGGGCAACCAGGCGACGAGTATGGTCAGGCGATCGGCCAGCGCCGCCGCCGTCTCGCACAGCAGCACATGGCCGGCATGGGGGGGCATGAACTTGCCGAGGACGAAGCCGCGCGTCATGCCGCGACTGCCTGCCGCGCCGCGCCGCGCCATGCGATCAGACCCCACGCCGCCATGCCCAGGAAGATGCCGTAAAGCAAAGCCGTGGGATAAAGTCCCTTGGTGAGGTAAAGGCCGATCGAGAGCAGATCGACAAGAATCCACAAGACCCAGCTTTCGATCCGGCGCTGCGACTGGAGAATCTGCGCGGCGACGCTGGGAATGGCGGCGCTGGCATCCCAATAAGGGTAGGAGGCGTCGGTCAGTCGCGCCATCGCGGTGCCCCATAGCAGGATGAGCGCAATCATGCCGCCCGCCCAGGCCGCGCGTTCGCTGCCCGACAGCTGCTCGACGACGACCGCGCCTTCGCTCGCCTTGCTGCGCGACCAGTTCCACCAGCCATAGAATTGCGCGGCGAGGAAGAAGATCTGGAGCAGCGCGTCGCTGTAGAGCCGCTCCTCGTAGAAAATGCCGGCATAGAGGGTGACCATGGCGATGCCGAAGGGATAGTTCCACAGGCTGCGCCGCGCCACCAGCGCGACGTTGACGAGCCCCAACAAGGCAGCGATGATCTCGACCCGATTCACGCGCGGTCGCCTACCCGTCTTGCGCACGCCGCGCCATCCCCCATGCGGCCGACTTGCGCTTATTTGACTTGTCGTTAGCATCGCTCCTGCAAAACAGAACAATGATGGGAGACGATCGGCATGCGGCATGTCGCGGTGATCGGATCGGGGCCGGCGGGCTATTATACCGCCGAGGCCTGCCTGAAGATGTTCGGAGACGCGGTGCGCGTCGACGTGATCGATCGCCTGCCCGTGCCTTATGGGCTCATCCGCTTCGGCGTCGCGCCCGATCACCAGTCGATCAAGGCGGTCGCCAAGCGCTACGAGCAGGTGGCGCTGACCGACAATGTCCGCTTTGTCGGCAATGTCTCGGTAGGCGGCGACATCTCGATCATGGAGCTTGGGCGGCTTTACGACGCGGTAGTGCTGGCGACGGGTGCGCCGCGCGATCGGCCGCTCGAGATTCCGGGCGCCGATCTGCCCGGCGTCGTCGGCTCCGCCGCGTTCGTCGGCTGGTATAACGGCCATCCCGATTTCGTCGATCTCGCGCCCGCGCTCGACGGGCCGGGCGCCGTCGTCGTCGGCAACGGCAATGTCGCGCTCGACGTCGCGCGCATCCTTTCCAAGAGCCGCGCGGAGTTCGCGGCTTCGGACATCGTGGCGCACGCGCTCGACGCGCTCGATCATGCCGCGATCCGGCGGATCAGCATCCTCGGGCGGCGCGGGCCGCACCAGATCGCGATGACCCCCAAGGAACTGGGCGAACTCGGTCGGCTCGAACGCGCGCAGCCGGTTGCAGACCCGGCCGACTTTCCGCCGCCGATCGACGACGCGCTGCTCGAACCCGGCATGCGCAAGGCGGTCGAGCATCTGCGCGCCTTTGCCGCGACGCCACCGCAGGGCAAGCCGATCACGATCGATTTCGATTTCTTTGCCATGCCCGTGGCGATCGAAGGCGATGGCCGGGTCGAACGCGTGATCGTCGAGCGCACGACATTGACCGACGATCTCCGCTCGGTCGGCACGGGCGAGACCTATGCCGTTCCCGCCTCGCTGGTCGTCAGCTGCATCGGCTATCGCACACCGCCGATCGAGGGCGTGCCTTATGAGCATGGCCGGGGGCGCTTCGCCAATGTCGACGGGCGGATATTGCCCGGGCTCTACTGCGTCGGCTGGGCGCGGCGCGGGCCGACGGGGACGATCGGCACCAACCGGCCCGACGGCTATGCGATCGTTGATCTGATCGCGGAGGATGTGCAGGGTGACAGCGGCAAGCAGGGGCGGCCCGGCCTCGATGCGCTGCTGGCGGCGCGCGGGACCGAGATCGTCACCTTCCGCGACTGGCAGAAGATCGAGGCGGCCGAGGTCGCCCGCGCCCGCGCCGGCGCCCCGCGTGAGAAGTTCACCGGCATAGCGGAGATGATCGCGGCCCGCGGCGACTGATCATCTGCGCCGAATCGCAATCTGATGCTTGTCAGCACGCCAAGCCGCCCCTATAGGCACGCTCCTTGCCTCCCGGGCGCTGCGGCGTCCGGTCCGGTCGGGGAGTAGCTCAGCCTGGTAGAGCACTGTCTTCGGGAGGCAGGGGCCGGAGGTTCGAATCCTCTCTCCCCGACCATTTAATTTCCCCGTCGATGGGTGACCTGCAGAGCGGCAGCCCGATTCAGGCGCCCTCGCCGATCTTTCGCCAACCCACCACCTTCGCCGGCGATCCCGCGACGATGGCCATGGGCGGAACTTCGCCTTTGACGGTCGCGCCCGCCGCGATAATCGCGCCGTCGCCGATGCGCGAGCCGGGCAGGACCAGGGCGCGCGTTGCCAGCCAGACGTCGTCGCCAATCTCGATATCGGCTTCGCGCATGGGCTGATCGGTGACCGGCGCGCCGGCATTATAATGATAGGTCGCGGCCGTGAGCATGACTTCCGGCCCGAACAGCACATCATTGCCGATCCTGATCGAGCCGCTGCGCGGCCCTGCCCAGATGTGGCAACGCGAGCCGATCCGCACGCGGTCCCCGATCGCAATGCGCGCGGGGTTGGAGAAGACCGCGTCTGGGCTGATGCTGGGAGACGCGCCAAGTGCAATCTCCCGCAGCGGCGCTACATGGCTGTAATTATAGTAATTTACGATCTTGACGAGATGCAGCCACGCCCGGGGATCGAGGGTCGATGCGAGCAGGCGGAAGAGGCGCCCACCCCGGCCAAGTGACTTTTTGTGCGCCATGGGTTCGGGCATGATTCAATATCCTCCCAGCCAGTCCCTGCGTTGGCGCCAGATGGCTTCCCAGCGCCGCGCTTTCGTCTTGTCCCTGGAAAACGGAGCGGCGACGCCGGAGCCCAGCCGGCGCAAGGCGACCCACAGCCACAGCAGCGCGACGCCGACCGGTGCGGCGGAACGACTCCAGTGATCGCGGATCAGGGTGGCTTTCGATCGCAGGACCTTGACCACCTTGTCCTCGCGCTTGTTCATCGAGGCGCCTACCAGATGCATGATCTGCGCATCGGGCGTGATCATCGGGCGGAAACCCAGCTTGCGCGCGCGCAGGCACATGTCGCTTTCCTCGCCATACATGAAATAGCGCAGATCGAAGCCGCCCAGCCGATGCCATAATTCCGTCCGCAGCAGGAAGAAGCAGCCGACCACGATATCCACCTCGCGCACCGAATCGCGCTTCCAGCCGCCAATCCCCTCATGGTTGAACAGCAGCGAATTGGAGAATAGCCGCGAAAGCCCGGCGGCCGAGCAGAACAGGCTCCAGATCGTCATCTGGTTCCAGCATGATGCGATGTTGAGCGATCCGTCCGGAAACACGGTTCGGCCGCCTACAATACCCGCTTCGGGGTGATCCTTGGCGAAACGCAGCACATTCTCCACGGCGTTGGCGTGCGTCTCCGTGTCGGGATTGAGGAGCAGGATCCACTCCGAGGTTACGCTTTCCGCGATCCGGTTGTTGGCTGCGGCAAAGCCGATATTGTCGGGTGAGCGGATCAGGTCCAGGTCGGGGAAGCGCTGCGCGATGGCGTCGGCGGACCCGTCGGCTGAGGCGTTATCCCAGATCACCACGCGCATGGACACGTCGCCGCCATTGCGCAGCAGGGTTTCGATCGCCGTGAGTGTCAGTTCGCGCGTGTTGTAACTGACCATGATCACTGTGACTTCGGGTTGCAAAGCGCTTTCCATCCCTTCGACGCTCTCCGGTGCGATGCATCTGGCCATATCCGCAGATGGGCTCCCCCCGCTGCACAAACCATATGCATTGTTAGTGAATTAGATCAGCCGTCGCCACTTCCGCGCGCGGATTGGCGATGGCGGCGATGTGGAGGATTTCCGTGATCTCAGCGCTCCCCGAACAAGAGCCAGTGTGCGTCGGCGAAGCGCCAGAGCCGCAGCCGGGCGAGCGTGCCGAGCGCGGCCATCCGCTCGCGTCCGTCCGCCAGCCGATCGCTGGCGAAGACGCGTGGGGCGTGCGCCACGATCGACACCGGCATCAGCCAGGCGCGGGCGAGCCAGGCCAGTCGCCCCCGCACCGTGCCCGACGATAGCGTGTAGGTCTCGGCATTGATCCGCCGCCATTTGCCGATCAGCGCCGGCCAGTCGCGTCGCGCGGGATGACCGACGACCGCGTTCGGCGCATAGCCGATATGATAGCCCGCCGCGCGCGCGCGCAGGCACCATTCCAGATCCTCGGACATGCCGGTGCAGAAGCCGCCGACCTTGTCGAACAGCGCGCGCGGGCAAAAGAGGTTGGCGGTGACGGTGAAGCCCTTGCGGCGGACATAATCCTCATTGTCGAAGGCGAAAACCTGCTCGAAGGCCTCGGCGCCGCTCTTCGGTCCGTCGCTTTCCAGTGTCACCACCATCCGACCGCCGATGAAGTCGTGCGCGCCGAGTGCCTTCACGCCTTCGGCCAGCCAGTCGGCTTCGGGGATGCAATCGGAATCGGTGAAGGCGAGAATGGCTCCCTGCGACGCTGCTACGCCGGCATTGCGCGCCGGCCCGGCGCCCCGTTCGGTCGCCATCACCAGCCGCGCGCGGCCCGCGACTATGGCCGCGATGGCCTCCTGGCCCTGCGGCGAACCATTGTCGGCAACGACGATCTCATAATCCGCATGCGGCCAGCTCTGCGCTACGAGCGCGGCCAGGCAGCGGTCGAGCGGCGCGGGGTCGCCATAATGCGGCACGACGACGCTGACCGTGGGGCGGGTCGGCGTCGGCGCAGCCTCCCCTTCGGCCCGGGCGATGGCAGGGGGGGGAGGCGAAGCGTCGACAGCCATCGGGCAAGGTTCTCCAGTGCGTCGGCGGGTTTGACCAGCCAGCTGGTCGGGATGATCGTCGCGCGGTACGCGGCCAAGGGCCGTGGCCGGCATATCATCCGCCGTGCGGCGTAAGAAGACCTGCACCCGCGCCGCCGCCATGCAATACGATTTCCCGCCCGGCCGGACGGGATGGCCGATATGCACGACAGATGTTGAAATTTGGTGGAAACCTCGCCGCTGCGGCGCGTTGTTGACGCTAATTGACCTTCGACACGCCTCGCGCTTCCCCCGTTTCAGCGAATCATGTTGCGATGCAGCGGAACTTATGGCCTGCTGTGCGTTCTTCGACTCGGGGTGATGAGGGACCGAAACACAAACGGGATGATCGTTGATGAAGATGGAATGGCGCCGCGATCAACCGACCGCTCCCGGCATCCAGCGGGAGATTCGCCGAATCGCCCTGATCGGCAATTTTCCGCCGCGCAAATGCGGCATATCCACCTTCACCGAAGGCGTTCACAATGCGTTGAAGGCCGCCTTCCCGACCGCCGAGATCGATGTCGTCGCGATGCTCGACAAGGACTCGGTCTATGATTTCCCCGCGCCGGTAAAGGCGACGATCCGCCAGGATGACCATGACGCCTATCGCGCCGCAGCAGCGACGATCAACGCGATGCGGCCGGACGTGATCTGCGTCCAGCATGAGTTCGGTATCTTCGGCGGTCCGGCCGGCGCCTGGCTGCTCGACCTCCTCGATGCGCTCGATGCGCCGGTGGTGACGACGCTCCACACCGTGCTGTCCGATCCCAATGAGAGCCAGCGGCGCGTGACGCTGGGCCTCGCCCATCGTTCCTCGCGGCTGATCGTGATGTCAGATCGCGGCGCCGGCATCCTCCGCGAAACCTATGCGATTCCCGCACATCGCATCGCCGTGGTCCAGCACGGCGTCCCCGATCGCCCCTTTGCCGACAGCGCGGCCTTCAAGGATGCGCTCGGCCTTGGCGGGCATGAGCTGCTCTTCACCTTCGGCCTGCTGTCGCCCAACAAGGGCATCGAGCATATGATCGACGCAATGCCGCGCATCGTCGCGGCGCGGCCCGACGCGCTCTATCTGGTGCTGGGCGCGACGCATCCGCACCTCGTCGCGCACGAAGGCGAGGCCTATCGCGAACGGCTGATCGCGCAGGCGGCCGAACGCGGAGTCAGCGATCATGTCCGCTTCGTCAATCGCTATGCCGATGACGATACGCTGCTCTCCTATCTGGCCGCCGCCGACATTTATGTGACGCCTTACCTGCATCGCGAGCAGATCACGTCGGGCACGCTGAGCTTCGCGGTTTCGCTCGGCCGACCGGTGTTGTCGACGCCCTACTGGCATGCCGAGGATCTGATCGGCGAAGGTTGCGGCATCCTCGTGCCCTTCGCCGATCCCGATGCGCTGGCCCATGAGACGATCGCCCTGCTGACCGATGAAAGGCGCCGCCGTGCCATCGGCGAACGCGCCTATGAAGTCGGGCGCGCGATGGTTTGGAGCAAGCTTGCCGACAATTATATGCGCATCTTCCGTCAGGCGACGGAGAAGCCCGACAAGGTGGTGCGCCTGCGCCACCCCGTCCCGCGCGAACTGCCGGGCATCGCCTGGGGCGGTCTCGAGCGGCTGAGCGACGATTGCGGGATCGCGCAGCACGGCATCTTCTCGCTCCCCGATCGCAATCACGGCTATTGCCTCGACGACAATGCCCGCGCGCTGATCGCCGTGGGCGAGATCGCCGCGCTCCGCGATCCCGGCGCCGGCCTGCTGCGCCTCGCGCGCGTCTATGCGGCCTTCGTCCATCACGCCTGGGATGATGCGAAGGGCAGCTTCCGCAACTTCATGGGCTATGGCCGCGACTGGCTGGAGGATGAAGGGTCAGAGGACAGCATCGGCCGCGGTTTCTGGTCGGTCGCGAAGATCGCCGAATCGCGCATGCCCTCTGATCTCAAGTTGTGGGCGCGCTGGCTGACGCGGCGCGTGCTGCCGCGCGTCGCGACGCTGGAGGCGCCGCGCGCGCGCACGCTCGCCTTGCTCGGCCTCGTCGAACTGATCGAGGCACGACCCGAGGATGGCGAGGCGCTCGTCCTCGCCCGGCGCATCGGCGCCGAGCTCCACACCATGTTCGTCGCGGCGAGCGATGCCGAATGGCATTGGTTCGAGGATTATCTGACCTACGACAATGCCCGTTTTCCGGAAGCGCTGATTCGCGCCGGCCTGCTGCTCGGCGAGGGCGACTGGATCGAGACGGGGCTCAAGGCGCTGCGCTGGCTGTGCCGCACGCAGACCGGGATCGACGGCTGCTTCCGCCCCGTCGGCTCCGAAGGCTTCGGCCGTCGCCGCGTGGCGCCGGCGCCGTTCGACCAGCAGCCGATCGAGGCGAGCGCCACGATCGATGCGTGTATCGCCGCGCTCGCCGCCGATCCAGGGGGCGAATGGGCGGCGGAGGCGCGGCGCGCCTATAACTGGTTCCTCGGCGCCAACGATCACGGCATCAGCATCGCCATCGCCTCCGAAGGTGATTGCCATGACGGCCTCGTTCCCGAAGGCGTCAATCTCAATCAGGGTGCGGAATCGGTGATCTCATTCATCCGATCGACCTGCGCCATGCATCAATTGCGCGCGGCCAACGCGTCGTCGGAGGGAGAGGGCGAGCTTCTGCGCCCGGAAGGACGTCTGGGGGTTTCTTGATGCCAAAATTGCGGCATTTGCCGCTTCGATTGCAGCCGGATGCGGCCCGGGTCGTGATCCGGCCCTTCCATGTCCCGGTGAAGCCCAGCGGGATGGATCCGTCGCAACTTTCGCGCGCGCACCGCATCTTCGACGGCGTGCTCAAGATGGATGCGCGCACCTGCCTCGCCGAACTCGGCATCGTCTATCAGGATTTCGGCGACCGGCATTTCGACATCAGCGAGGTGTTCGAGCGCCGCTATCGCCAGATGGCCGAGGAACTGGGCTTCAACGGCCGGCTGCGCGCGCAGCAGCGCGAACTGGTCGGTGCCTATTTCTGCCACGAATATAGCTATGCCGCCGCCGCGCTGATGAACCCCAGCGTGGTGCCGCATCCCAACCAGTCTGGCTTGGCCGAAGGATCGATGCGCTTCGTCATGTCGCTGCGCGCGGTCGGCGAAGGGCATATCTCCTCGGTCGAGTTTCGCGAGGGCGTGCTGTCCGCGACGGGCAATGTCGAGCTGACCCGCCTGCCGCTCGTTTCGATGGCGCCCGAGGGGCGCGTCGACGGCGACGGCGCGCATGTTGCACGCGAACGACGCACGCCGCTGTCGGGCACCGTGCTTTTCCCGGTCACCCCCGCGCAGCGCAACGGGCTGGAGGATCTCCGCCTCGTCCGCTTCGAGGATAATGACGAAGGGCCGGTTTTCTACGGCACCTATACCGCCTATTCGGGGTCGACGATCCAGTCCGAACTGCTCACCACGCGCGATTTCGACAGCTTCGACCTCACGCCGCTTTCGGGCAGCGCCTCGGTCAACAAGGGCATGGCGTTGTTCCCGCGCCGGATCGACGGCCGCTATGCGATGATCGGCCGGCAGGACGGCGAGAGCATCTATTATCTCGAATCGGACGATCTGCTGCACTGGGACGGGGGCGAACGGATCATCACCCCGCTGCATCCGTGGGAACTGGTGCAGATGGGCAATTGCGGATCGCCCATCGAGATCGACGAAGGCTGGCTGCTCATCACCCACGGCGTCGGCGCGGTGCGCAAATATTCGATCGGCGCGGTGCTGCTCGACAAGGAAAATCCACGCAAGGTGATCGGCCGCACGCCGAGCCCGATCCTCTCGCCCGCCGACGACGATCGCAAGGGCTACGTCCCCAACGTCGTCTATACCTGCGGCGCGCTCACGTTCGGACGCCAGCTGTTCCTGCCTTACGGCATCGCCGATTCGATGGTCGGCTTCTGCTGGCTCGACATCGACGAGCTGGTGCGGGAATTGGTTTAGAGGATTTCCGGGCTGCGCCGCACAGCGCGCTCAGAACAACCGCAATCCCTGCTCGGCAGAATGACGATCGTCAGCTATAAGCCCTTCCAACAGGGAGGGTTTGTTCGATGATCTATCTCGCCGCACTGCTGATCGGCGTCGTCGCCGGCCTCCGCGCCATGATGGCCCCCGCAATCACCAGCTGGGCCGCGCATCTCGGCTGGATCAACGTCGAGGGCAGCTGGCTGGCCTTCATGGGCTGGCGCTTCACGCCGTGGATCTTCTCGCTGCTCGCCCTCGTCGAGCTCGTCACCGATCAACTGCCTGCGACCCCCAGCCGCAAGGTGCCGCAGCAATTCGGCGCGCGCATCCTGCTCGGCGGGCTTTCGGGCGGTACGGTCGGCGCTTCGGCGGGCCTGCTCTGGCCCGGCGTAGTTCTCGGCATCGTCGGAGCGGTGATCGGCACCTATGGCGGCGCGGCCGTGCGCGGGGGGCTGGCGAAGGCGTTCGGCAGCGATCGCCCGGCGGCGCTGATCGAGGATGCCGTGGCGATCGGCGGCGGGCTCGCCATCTTCTGCCTGTTGCTATGAGCCGGCGTTTCGACGCAATCGTCATCGGCGCGGGGCAGGCGGGATTGCCGCTTGCTGTCCGCCTCGCCAAGGCGGGGATGGAGGTGGCGATCATCGAACGCCATCTCGTCGGCGGCACCTGCGTCAACACCGGCTGCATGCCGACCAAGACGCTCGTCGCCAGCGCCTATGCCGCGCATCTCGCGCGCCGCGCCGCCGACTATGGCGTGGTGATCGACGGTCCGGTCGGCGTTGACATGGAGAAGGTCCGCGCCCGCGCGCTCGCCGTCGCGCATAACGCGCACGATAATGTCCTGAAATGGCTCGAAGGCGCCGATCGCGTCACGCTCATCCACGGCCAAGCCCGCTTCACCAGCCCCGACAGCATCGAAGTGAATGGCGAGACGCTGACGGCGGGCAAATTCTTCATCAATGTCGGCGGCCGCGCGACCGTGCCAGACATGCCGGGCGTCCGCGACATCGCGACGATGACCAACACGACGATCCTCGAGCTGGGCGAGCTGCCGCGTCATCTGGCGGTGATCGGCGGCTCCTATATCGGCCTCGAATATGCGCAAATCTATCGCCGCTTCGGCGCGCAGGTGACGGTGATCGAGAAGGGATCGCGCATCGTCGGCCGCGAGGATGAGCGCGTCTCGGCCGATATCCAGGCGATATTGGAGGCCGAGGGCATCGCCTTCCGCCTCGACGCCGAATGCATCGGCTTTGCGCCGCATGACGAAGGGGCGCTCGTCCATGTCGACTGCGACAGCGGCGATCGCGCCGTCGTCGCCTCGCACGTGCTGCTCGCGGTCGGCCGGCGACCCAATACCGACGATCTCGGGCTGGATGCGGCGGGCGTGGCGATCGACCCCCGCGGCAACATCGTCGTCGATGACGAGCTGCGCACCAACGTGCCGGGCATCTGGGCGATGGGCGATTGCAACGGACGCGGCGCCTTCACTCATACCAGCTATAATGATTTCGAGATCATCGCCGAAAATCTGCTCGACGGCGCGTCACGCCGCCTGAGCGACCGCATTTCCTGCTACGCG
Organism: Sphingomonas sp. EU05-FHT14C10; assembly: GCF_058790595.1. Classification (NCBI taxonomy): domain Bacteria; kingdom Pseudomonadati; phylum Pseudomonadota; class Alphaproteobacteria; order Sphingomonadales; family Sphingomonadaceae; genus Sphingomonas; species Sphingomonas sp. EU05-FHT14C10. The sequence continues at coordinate 37,081 of NZ_JBYTEN010000016.1, forward strand.
CTGTTCACCGATCCCCCGCTCGCGCGCATCGGCCTGTCGCGTGACGAGGCGCTGAAGCAGGGTCGGCGCATCAAGGTCGGCGAACGGCCGATGACGCGCGTCGGCCGCGCGGTCGAAAAGGGCGAGAGCCAGGGCTTCATGCAGATCGTGGTCGACGCGGAAAGCGATGCGATCCTCGGCGCGACCATCCTCGGCATCGGCGGCGACGAGGCGATCCACTGCATCCTCGACCTGATGTATGCCGGTGCGCCCGCCGATCGCCTGCGTCGGTCGGTCCATATCCATCCGACGGTCGCCGAATTGCTCCCGACGATCGCGGGCGAGCTCAAGCCGGTGGAATGAAATACAATCGTTCGGGCTCAGCCCGAACGCAGTTCAACCCTGCGCCACCGCGAACGCCGTCATGTTGACGATCCCGCGCGTCGTCGTCGCCGGCACCAGCACATGCACGGGCTTGGCCATGCCGAGCAGGATCGGCCCCACCGGCAGCCCTTCGGTCACCGAGGCGAGCAGGTTCAGTGCTATGTTGGCGGCGTCGAGCGAGGGCATGACGAGCAGGTTGGCCTGCCCCTGAAGCGTGCTGCTCGTCACCGCGCGGCCGCGCAGCACTTCGCTCAGCGCCAGGTCGGCATGCATCTCGCCGTCGACTTCCAGATCGGGCGCGCGGGCATGGATGAGCGCCAGCGCCTCGCGCATCTTGCGCGCGCTCGGCGAGTTGGACGCGCCGAAATTGGAATGCGAGACGAGCGCGACCTTGGGCGTGATGCCGAAACGCCCGACCTGCTCGGCGGCGAGCATCGTCATCTCGGCGATCTGCTCGGCGTCGGGATCGACCATCATGTGCGTGTCGCAGAAGAACAGGGTGCCGCGCGGCGTGATCAGTGCGGTCAGCGCCGATGCGCGCGCGACGCCCCTGGCGCGCGGGATGATCTCGACGACCATCTTCATGTCCGTCCACCAGTCGCCCGGCCCGCCGCACAGCGCGGCATCGACACGCCCCGTCTCCAGCAGCATCGCGGCGATGATCGTCGACCGGCGGCGCAGCCTGCGCCCGGCCTCGGCGGGCGGAACGCCGCGCCGCTCGACGATGCCGACATAGCGCTCGGCCAGCGCTTCCATCACCTCGGCGTCGCGCAGCGCGTCGAACACCTCGACATCCTCGCCAACGCGGAAACGCAGGCCCAGCCGGTCGCGCGCCGCCTCGATCCGGTCCTGCCGGCCGATCAGCACCGGCCGCGCCAGCCCTTCGTCGACCACCGTCTGCGCGGCGCGCAGCACGCGATCGGCCTCGCCCTCGGCATAGGCGACCTTGCGCAGCGGCCCGCGCCGCGCCGCTTCGAACAGCGGCATCATCAGCTGGGTCGAACGGTAGGAGAAGCGCGACAGCGAATTGCGATAGGCGTCGAAATCGGTGATCGGCCGCCGCGCGACGCCGCTGTCCCCCGCCGCCTTGGCGACGGCGGGTGCGATCTCCGTGATCAGGCGCGGATCGAAGGGCTTGGGAATGATATGCTCGGGGCCGAAGATCAGCCCTTCGTCGCCATAGGCATTGGCGACGCGTTCCTCGGGCGTCGCGCGCGCCAGCGCCGCCAGCGCCTCGACCGCCGCGACCTTCATCGCCTCGTTGATCTCGGTCGCGCCGACGTCGAGCGCGCCCCGAAACATGTAGGGGAAGCACAGCACGTTGTTGACCTGATTGGGATAGTCCGACCGGCCCGTCGCCACGATCGCGTCGGGGCGCGTCGCCTTGACCAGTTCGGGCAGGATTTCCGGATCGGGATTGGCCATGGCGAGGATCAGCGGCTTGTCGGCCAGCAGCGGCAGCCATTCGGGCTTGAATACGCGCGGCGCGGAAAGGCCGAGGAAGATGTCGGTGCCTTCGATCACCTCGGCCAGCGTCCGCGCATCGGTGTCGCGGGCATAGCGCGCCATATTGGGCAGCATCCCCGCGCGCCCCGAATGAATGACGCCTTCGATATCGGTCAGCGTGACATTCCCGACCGGCAGCCCCATCGCGACGAGCAGGTCGACGCAGGCCAGCGCCGCAGCGCCCGCGCCCGACGTGACGAGGCGGACGTCGGCTATGTCCTTGCCTTGCAGCAGCAGCGCGTTGCGCACGGCCGCGGCACAGACGATCGCGGTGCCATGCTGGTCGTCGTGGAAGACCGGGATTTTCATCCGCTGGCGCAGTTCCGCCTCGATCGCGAAGCATTCGGGCGCCTTGATATCCTCGAGGTTGATCCCGCCGAAGGTCGGCTCCAGCGCCGCGACGGCGTCGCAGAAGGCCTTGGGATCGGTCGTGTCCACCTCGATGTCGAATGCGTCGAGTCCGCCGAACTTGCGGAACAGAACGACCTTGCCTTCCATCACCGGCTTGGATGCGAGTGCGCCGATATGGCCGAGGCCCAGCACCGCCGTGCCGTTGGTGATGACGCCGACGAGGTTGGCGCGCGCGGTATAATCGTCTGCCGCCAGCGGATCGGCGGCGATCGCCTCGCACGCGGCGGCGACGCCCGGCGAATAGGCGAGCGCCAGATCGCGCTGAGTCTCCATCCGCTTGGTCGGTTCGACCGACAATTTCCCGGGACGGGGATAGCGATGATAATCGAGCGCGGCCTGGCGGAAATCTTCATCCATGGGGTCCTGCTATAAGCAGCGAGGCCCCATGGTCCAGCCCGAAAGACCCGTTCCGTAACGTCCCGTCAGGCGCGCCGCTTCATCGGGCGGTGGTGCGGACGGCGAACCGGCCCGCGCGCGTCGTTCGACGGCCCGTTCGAAGGCGCGATACGGACGCCGCCGTCGCTCTCGGGATCGTCGCTGGCGCTGCGCCGCACGGCCGACGCGAACTTGTCGGCAATGTCGCGCGGAATCTGGAAATGCGTCTCGCGGTCGCCGATGCGGATCGCGCCGACCTGGCCGCGCGACAGGTCGCCCCGGCGGCAGATCAGCGGCAGCAGCCAGCGGGGATCGGCGCGCTGGTTGCGACCGACGCCGATGCTGAACCAGGTCACGTCGTCGAATCCGGGGCGCTTTTCGGGCAGGCGACGGACATTGGGGTCAGACAGCTCCTCGGGCTGCGGCCGGCTCGCGCGGTGCGCGCGGACCAGTGCGGCGGCGATATCCTCGGCGCTGCGCTGCGCGAGGAGGCTCGCGGCGATCGCGCGATCTTCCTCGTCGGCGACGACGGGTTCGAGCAGCGCTGCGACGATGCGCTCGCGATCCTTCGCACGGATCGCGTCGGGGCTCGGCGCGTCGGTCCATTCGACTGGAATCCGCGCGTCGCGCAGCATCGATTCGACCCGACGTCGGCGTGCGGCGGGGACGACGAGCACGGCCGTGCCCTTCTTGCCCGCGCGCCCGGTGCGGCCCGAGCGATGCTGAAGCGTCTCGGCATCGCGCGGCAGCTCGGCGTGGATGACGAGGCTGAGGTCGGGCAGGTCGAGCCCGCGCGCGGCGACGTCGGTCGCGACGCAGACGCGCGCCCGGCGGTCGCGCAGCGCCTGCAGCGCATGGTTGCGCTCATTCTGGCTATGCTCGCCCGACAGCGCCACGGCGGCGAAGCCGCGCTCGACGAGGCTGGCATGGAGATGACGGACATTGTCGCGCGTCGCGCAGAAGACGATCGCGCCGTTCGCCTCGTGGAAACGAAGCAGGTTGACGACGGCGTTGACGATGTCGGCGGGGGCGACGGTCACGGCCTGATAGCTGATATCGCCATGGCCGCGCGCCTCGCCGATCGTCGAGATGCGCAGCGCGTCGCGCTGATAGGTCTGTGCGAGCATCGCGATCGGGCGCGGCATGGTCGCGGAGAAAAGCAGGGTGCGCCGGTCCTCGGGCGCGGCCTCGAGCAGCGCCTGCAGGTCGTCGCGGAAGCCCATGTCGAGCATCTCGTCGGCTTCGTCGAGCACGACGACGCGGAGCCCGCTGGTATCGAGCCGGCCATGTTCCAGATGGTCGCGCAGGCGGCCGGGCGTCCCGACCAGGATGTGCACGCCGCGCGACAGCATCCGCGCCTCGGCGCGCACGTCCATCCCGCCGACGCAGGCGCCGACGCGCGCACCGACCTTGGCGTAGAGCCAGCTCAGCTCGCGTTCGACCTGCAGCGCCAGCTCGCGGGTCGGCGCGATTACCAGCGCGAGGGGGGCGCCGGGACGATCGAGCGGCTCGTCGAGCAGCATGGCGGACATGGCGAGGCCGAAGGCGACGGTCTTGCCCGATCCGGTCTGCGCGGAGACGAGAAGGTCGCGCCCCATGGCTTCGGGGGCGAGCACCGCGGCCTGAACCGCAGTGAGGTCGCTATATCCACGCTCAGCGAGCGCAGCGCCGAGCGACGGCGGCACCGAATCAAAAGACATTTAGGTTCCGAAACTTATGTTCTGGGCGACCAGGATGAGGGGGCACCGACTCAAAGCGGCGGCCAGCCTCTTAGCAGAAGTTGCGGGTGCGCGCTACCATAGCAACGCGCACGAAGCGGATATGCCCTAACGTCCTGCCGCGATGGGGTTCAATTGCCCTCCATTCCCATCCAGTCATCCTCGGCGCCGATCGGCATGCCGGGCGGCACGCGCGCCATGCGCCCCTTGTCGGCCGCCGCCTTGTCGAGCGCCTCGCGGTCGGCGAGCAGGCGCGATAGCCCGCGCGCCCATGCCGTCTCCCCGGCATCGCCCGGACGCCTGGCGAGCGTCGCGGAAAGCCGCGTCAGCCGGTCCTCGATCGCAACGGCGGCATCAGGCGCGGTCGCCGGATCGCGCGCGGCGCGCGCCAGCGCCAGCGCCGTGGACGTCGCCACGCGGCGGCGGATCGCGGCCAGCCGGCCGCCATCTTTCGCATCGAAGGTCGCGGAAATCAGCCGATCGACCACGCCATCGACGCCGGGCAGCGATGAGTCCCTGATATGCTGGCCGGAAAGCCGCGCCAGACGCGCCGGCGCGAGCAGCACCATCAGCGTCTGCGCCGCTTTGGCATCGGCGGCGGCCAGCGGATCGAAAACCGTCCCGCCCGCCGTCTTGAATATCTCGATGTCATATTGCCGGTCGTCGTCGCCCGACCATCCCGCCGACAGCATCGGCAGCAGCGCCGGCGGCACTTCGAGCGAGGCGGGAGCGAGCGTCGCGAGCAGCGCGTTCAGCGCATGATCCTGCATCGCGGCGGGAACGGCGGCCGCCGTCTCGCGCCCGTCGCCGATCACAGAATAGGCATAGTCGACCCCGCCCAGCAGCTTGCCTGCCGCTTCGACCTGATAGCGGTCGAGCAGCCAGATCGGCACGAATTTGCGCCGGAGATTGGCGACCGCCTCGCCGGGCGAAAGCGCGCTCAGCCCGAAGCGCGAGAGCGCGGCCTGCCGCACCCCGGCCATGCGGTCGAGCTCGGCGGCCGGATCGGCTCCGTCGTCCCACAGGCTGCCCCAGGGCTGGCCGGTGTCGGGCGAACGCGCGTCGCTGTCGGTCGCGTAGCGCAGCCCTTCCTTCACGCCCGCACTGGCCATCGCCTGCGCTTCCGCTTCGCTCGCCGATCCGTAGAGCCATTTGACGACATAATCGTCCCATCGGCCGGTGCCGTTGCCATAGGCGTCGGACAGGTCGGGCACGCCCGCCTTCACGCCGATACGCGGCGCGGGATAATCCATCACCGAGAAGCGTCCTTGCGTGCTCGCGGCAAAATTATGCGCGAAGCCCAGAGCGTGGCCGACTTCGTGCGCGGCGAGCTGGCGGAGGCGCTGGAGCGAGACCTGCACCGGATCATTGGGGCCGCCCGTGCCGATCTTGTCGGCGCCGACCAGCCCCTCGAAGATCAGCATGTCCTGCCGCACGCGCAGCGAGCCGAGCATGACGTTGCCCTTGATGATCTCGCCCGTGCGCGGATCGGTCACCGCCTGCCCGTAGGACCAGCCACGCGTCGCGCGGTTGACCCAGTTGACGATATTGTAGCGCAGATCGAGCGGGTCCACGCCTTCGGGGAGGATCTCGACCTTGAAGGCGTCGATGAAGCCAGCCTTGTCGAATGCGTCGGCCCACCAGCGCACGCCGTCCGCCAGCGCCGACCGGATGGGTTCGGGCGCGGCGCGATCGATATAGAAGATGATCGGCTTCCTGACCGGCGAGCGCGCAGCAGTTGGATCGGTCTTTTCGAGGCGGAAGCGGTTCGCTAGTTCATAGACGACGGGCGCGCCGAGCGGCGTGCCGTAATCGAGCACCTGCGTCGCGAAGACGCCGCCGCGCGGATCGAAGCGCAACGGCTTGTAGCCGGGCGCGGGCAGCCGCACGAAGCTGTGGCGGACGACGAAGCTGAGATTGCCGTCGACCGGCGCGATGTTGCGCGTCTCGGCGCCGGGGCTCGACGATGTGAAGGTCTGGCGCGCCTCGATCTCGATATTGTCGGGAAACACCTTCACCGATCCGGTATCGACCGCAGACAGCGCGGCGTTGAGCGCGAAGCCCTTTTCCTCGCGGTTGAGCGCGTCGGCGATCCCCATCATGTCGCCCGCGAGCATCGGCGCGATATCCACGGTGAAGCTGCCGTCGGCATTGTCGCTTTCGATCTTGCCGATCCACACCGTCGAATAGGCGAAGCTGTCGCGTGCCGCCTGCGCCTCGTCGGCGGGAACGCCGGTCGCGCGGAAGCGGGGATTCTCATATTCCGCCGCGACCTTGTTGCCGATCCGCCGGAAGACGAGCAGCCGCGATCCGCTGTTCGCCCCGCGATCGAGCATGATGTTGGCCGATCCCAGCCCGGTGCGCAGCGCATTGGCGTAGATGAAGCGGCCGGCGATCCCGTCCTTGTCGGGCGCGGGCAGGCGGAACAGGATCTTGCCCTGCTTCTGATCGACATCGACAGGGAGAAGGCCGCTGAGGCTTTTGGTCGAGGAGGCCGCAGGCGTAGGCCCTGTCGCCGCATCCGCCGGCGTCGCCAGCATGAAGGCCAGCGCCAGCAGGGTCATGTTACGCACCACGTCATTCCCCCTGATTGGCCCGGTCGATCCGGGCAGTCGAACTCGCCCTTCCTTCACCTTTTCGGCCGGGAATTGAAGCGGTTTTTCAGGCCGGATCGCGCTGGCGGATCAGGCCTTCCTGCGCCGCGCTGGCGATCAGCCGGCCGTCGCGCGTGAAGATCAGCCCGCGGTTGAAGCCGCGCGCGCCGCCCGCCCAAGGGCTGTCGGTGGCGTAAAGCAGCCAGTCGTCGACGCGGAAGTCATCGTGCAGCCACAGCGCATGGTCGAGGCTGGCGCTCTGGATCCTGCCCGTCATCCAGTGGACGCCGTGCGGGCGCATCGCCGTGCCCAGCAGATACATGTCCGATGCATAGGCGAGCATCGCGCGGTGGAGCATCGGGTCGTCGCCGACCGGCCCCGCGGCCTTGAACCAGATGCGCTGCTCGGGAACCTCTTTCGCCTCGGGCATCCAGTTCTGCGGCCCGACGGGACGGAGGATGAAGGGACGCCTGCGATTGAAGATCGGCAGGAAGCGCTCCGGGATCGTCTCGATCCCCGGCTGGCGCGGATCATTCTCGTCGAGCAGCGTCTCGGGCGGCGGCACGTCGGGCATCGGCAGCTGGTGCGACAGCCCCTCTTCCCGACGATGGAATGATGCCGCCATGTTGAGGATCGGCTGCCCCTGCTGGAAGGCGATCACACGCCGCGTGGAGAAACTGCCCCCGTCATAGTCGCGCGCCACGCGGTAGATGATCGGATGGTTCTCGTCGCCCGGGCGCATGAAATAGGCGTGGAGCGAATGGGCGATCCGATCGGCATCGACCGAACGCTGGCCGGCGACCAGCGCCTGCGCGATCACCTGGCCGCCGAACACGCGCCCCTCCCCGCCGGGGCGTCGCGCGCCCCGGAACAGGTCGACATCGATCTGCTCGACATCGAGGAGCGTGGTCAGCCCGGCGACCAGCTGTTCGGGCGTCTCGTCTTCCGCCATCAATAGCCCGCCGCGCGCGCGAGCTGATCGGCCTGGTAATTGGCATCGCCGAACAGTTCCTGGAGCACGCGGCCGCGCTTCATGTAGAAGCCGATGTCATATTCGTCAGTCATGCCGATCCCGCCGTGCATCTGCACGCCTTCCTGCACGGCGAGCGTGGTCGCGAGCCCGGTCATCGCCTTGGCGACCATCGCCGCGCGATCGGCGTCATCGGCCCCGGCGTCAAGCAGCTGCTGCGCCTTGAGCACGGCGGCCCGCGCCACTTCCATCTCCGAATAGAGATGCGCCGCGCGATGCTGGAGCGCCTGGAAGCTGCCGATCGCGACGCCGAACTGCTTGCGCTGCTTCAGATAGTCGACGGTCATGTCGACCGCGGCGCCGCCGACGCCCAATGCCTCGGCGGCCGCACCCGCACGGCCGGCCGCCAGCGTCTTGCCCAGCAATGCCCAGCCGCCGTCGACTTCGCCGATCACCGCATCGGCGTCGACCTCGACGCCCGCGAAATCGAGGCGCGCGGCAAGGCTGGCGTCGGCCAGCCGCTCTGCGTGGGCGGAAAGGCCCTTGGCATCGCGGGGCACCGCGAACAGCGTGATCCCAGCTTCCTCGTCAGCGCCGCCTGCGGTGCGTGCCGAGACGATGACGAGATCGGCGACATGGCCGTGGAGGACGAAGCCCTTGCTGCCCGAGAGGCGGAAGCCGTTACCCGATCGCTCGGCCTTGAGCGCGACGCGCGAGGGGCGATGCTTGGCGCCTTCGTCGATCGCCAGCGCCGCGACGGCATCGCCCGCCGCGATGCGCGGGAACCAGGCATCGCGCTGGGCCTGCGATCCGCCCTTCAGCGCGGTGACGGCGGCGACGGCGGTCGACAGCAAGGGCGAGGGCGTGAGGTTGCGCCCGATCTCCTCGAGCACCACGCCCGCTTCGACATGACCAAGGCCGAGCCCGCCTTCGTCCTCGCCGATCAGGATCGAGGTGAAGCCCATTTCGGCGAACTGCTTCCACAGCGCGGGCGCGAAGCCCGTCGCATCGCCCGCATCGCGCAGGCCGCGCATATGCTTCACCGGCGCATTCTCACCCACGAAGTCGCGCGCCGTGTCACGGAGCATGACCTGTTCGTCATTCAGGAAAAGCGGCATGGATCAGGCTCCCGGAAGCTCGAGGATACGCTTGGCGATGATGTTGAGCTGGACTTCGCTCGTGCCGCCTTCGATCGAATTGGCCTTGGTGCGCAGCCAGGCGCGGGGCTTCGCCCCGTGGCTGCCCGCATCGCTTTCCCATTCGAGCGCGGGGCTGCCGCCCGCCGCCATCACCAGCTCGTAGCGCGCCTTGTTCAGCTCGGTGCCGTAATATTTCATCATCGAGGGCTGTGCCGGATGCGCCCGGCCTGCCTTCAGCTCATCGATGAAGCGTTCTGACATGGCGCGGAACGCCGCCTCGCGCACCTCGAACAGCGCGATCTGGCCGCGCAGCAACGGATCGTCGAGCCGTCCCTCGGCATCGACGCCGATCGCCGCCTTGGCCTGCGCGGGAAGCGCGGCCGGGCCGCCGCTGCCCAGACCGCCGCCGCCAAGGCCCATGCCAGAGATCATCTCGCGCTCATGCCCCAGCAGATATTTGGCGACGTCCCAGCCCTTGTTGAGGTCGCCGACAAGCTGGTCCTTGGGCACTTCGACATTGTCGAAGAAGGTTTCGCAGAAAGGCGAATAGCCCGAGATGAGCAGGATCGGCTTGGTCGAGACGCCTGGGCTTTCCATGTCGAACAGCACGAACGAGATGCCGTTGTGCTTGTTCGTCGGATCGGTGCGGACGAGGCAGAAGATCCAGTCCGCCTTGTCGGCATAGCTGGTCCACACCTTCTGGCCGTTGAGGAGGAAATGGTCGCCTTTGTCCTCCGCGCGGGTCGCGAGGCTGGCAAGGTCCGATCCGGCATTGGGTTCTGAATAACCCTGGCACCAGCGGATCTCGCCCCGCGCGATCTCGGGCAGGAAGCGCTTCTTCTGCGCTTCGTTGCCATATTTGAGCAGCGCCGGCCCGAGCATCGAGATGCCGAAGCTGTTGAGCGGGTTGCGGCAACGCAGCGCCGCCATTTCCTCGCGCAATATCTTGGTCTCGGCGGGCGAAAGGCCGCCACCACCATAATCCTTCGGCCAGTCGGGCACTGTCCACCCGCGTGAGGCCATCGCGTCGAGCCATGCCTTCTGGTCGGTGCCGAGCTTCGCCTTGCGGCCGCCCCACACGATGTCGTCCTCGCCGCGCACCGGCTTGCGCATCGACGGCGGGCAATTCGCCTCCAGCCAGGCGCGCGTTTCGGCGCGGAATGTTTCGAGGTCGGTCACTTACTTCTCTCCTGCTTTCGTCTCGGTCAGCGCCGCGTAGATCATCGTCTTGAGTTCGCGACGGATCGGCCATGTGCTCGACGGGCTGAGCTGGGCCATGAAGATCATGATGAGGCGCTCGACCGGGTCGATGAAGAAGGCGGTCGAGAACATGCCGCCCCAATAATATTCGCCGACCGATCCGGGCAGCATCGTCCGCGCCACATCGATATTGACCGCGAAGCCGAGGCCGAAGCCGGTGCCGGCATTGGCCGCCTCGCTGAACAACGATTTTGACATGCCCGCCAGATCGCCATTCCCCGGCAGATGGTTCATCGTCATCAGCGCGACCGTCTTGGGGGAAAGCAGCCGCGCCCCGTCCAGCTCGCCGCCGTTGAGCATCATCCGGCAGAAGCGATGATAGTCGGCCGCGCTCGACACCAGCCCGCCGCCGCCCGAGAACTGCTTCGGCGTCTTCAGCCAGGCGCTCTCCTCGGCGCGGTCGTACATGACGACGCCCTTTTCGGGGTGCTGGGTATAGCAGTCGGCAAGCCGATCGATCTTCGCCTGCGGCACCACGAAGCCGGTATCGTCCATGCCGAGCGGCGCGAAGATATGATCGCGAAAGAAGGCGTCGAGCGGCTGGCCCGAGACGCGCTGGACGACAAGGCCGAGTATGTCGGTCGAGACCGAGTAGTTCCATTCGTCGCCGGGCGAGAATTCCAGCGGAATCTTGCCCAGCTCGGCCGCCATCGAATCCAGATCGTGCGGGCCGTGCCAGTTTTCCAGCCTGGTTTCGCGATAGGCGGCGTCGATGTTGCTGCGATACTGGAAGCTGTAGCTGAGCCCCGACGTATGGCGCAGCAGATCGATCATCCGCATCGGCCGTTCGGTGGCGCGCGTGGCGAAGGGCGCGCCGCCGCCGCCGCCCGTGCGCACCGTCAGCCCCTTGAACTCGGGGATGATGCGATGAACCGGGTCGTCGAGCGAAACCTTCGCCTGCTCGACCAGCATCATGAACGCGACCGAGGTGATCGGCTTGGTCATCGATGCGATGCGGAACAGCGCGTCGGCAGTCATCGGGCGGCCGTCGTCGCGCAGTGCGCCTTGCGCATTGAAATGGATCGGGTCGTCGTCGCGGCTGACGAGCAGCTGGGTGCCTTTGAAGCGGCCGGGCGCGATGTAGCTGTCGGCGATGAACCGGTCGATGCGCTCAAGCCGACCGGCATCGAAGCCGCGGCTGGCCGGATCGATCGTCTTCATGCCCTTCTCCTGCACGTCATTCTATGCGCCGACTATCGCCTTGAGCTTGAGGCAAATCAACAATATCCCTTGGAAAAGCGTGCGTTTCCGGGCGACTCGCGGGGGGTGGAGAGGCTTATGGCTGAAGCTGACGTTACGGCATGGCCGGCATTGTCGCTGCAGAGGATCGAGGAGATTCTCTGCGCGCCCGGCGAGCGGTTCGAGATGGAAAGCGTTCCGATTCGCGGGGTTGCGACGCGGGTGTGGAAGAATGCCCCACCGAATCTCTCTGCCCTCGTCGCCTTCTCGCGCTCGCACGGCGAACGGCTCGCGACCATTCATCTCGACGAGCGCGTAACCTATGAGGCGCAGCACCGCGCGATCGCGGCGCTGGCACGCATCCTCGGCGAACGCGGCGTCGGCAAGGGCGACCGCGTGGCGATTGCGATGCGCAACCTGCCCGAATGGCCCGTCGCCTTCTTCGCGATCGTCTCGATCGGGGCGATCGCGGTGCCGCTCAATGCCTGGTGGACGGGGCCGGAGCTCGAATATGGCCTCAAGGATTCGGGCGCGCGCGTGTTGATCGCCGATGCCCAGCGCTGGGATAGGATCGCGCCACACAGCGCCAATCTGCCCGCGCTCGAACATGTGCTCGTCGCGCGCGCGATCGGCGATCTGCCGCGCGACGCCGAGGCGCTGGAGCATCTGATCGGCGTGCCCGCAAGCTGGGCGGCGCTTCCCGACAGCCCGATCGCCGACGCCGGCATCGCCCCTGACGACGAAGCGACGATCTTCTACACCAGCGGCACCACCGGCGCGCCGAAGGGCGCGCTCGGCACGCACCGCAATCTCGTCACCAATATCTTCTCGACTGCTTTCAATGCCGCGCGCACCGCGCTGCGCCGGGGGGAGGCGCCGCCGGCGCCTGCGCCGCGCACGATGCTGACGGTCATCCCGCTCTTCCACGTCACCGCGTGCAGCGCGGGGCTCATGGGCTGCGTGGCGGCGGGCAACACGATCATCTTCATGCCGCGCTGGGATGCGCTCGAGGCGATGACGATCATCGAGCGCGAGCGGGTCCATGTCACCGGTGGCGTGCCGACGATCGCTTGGCAGCTTATCGAGCATCCCGAGCGGCATCGCTTCGACCTGTCGAGCCTCGAATCGATCGCTTATGGCGGCGCGCCCGCCGCGCCAGAGCTGGTGCGCCGCATTCGCGAGGAATTCGGCGCGATGCCCGGCAATGGCTGGGGCATGACCGAAACGATGGCGACGGTCACCGGCCATTCGGCGGAGGATTATCTCAACCGCCCCGACAGTTGCGGGCCGGCGGTCGCGGTCTCCGACCTCGAGATCAGGGGCGAGGACGGCGTGACCGTGCTCGGCATCGGCGAGGTCGGCGAACTCTGGGCGCGCGGCCCGCAGATCGTCGCCGGCTACTGGAACAGGCCCGATGCGACGGCGGCGACCTTCGTCGAGGGCTGGGTGCGGACGGGCGATCTCGCCCGGCTCGACGAGGAAGGCTTTTGTTATATCGTCGATCGCGCCAAGGACATGATCCTGCGCGGCGGCGAGAATATCTATTCGGCCGAGGTCGAAAATGCGCTGTATGCGCATCCGGCGGTGACCGACGCGGCCATGGTCGGCATCCCGCACCGGACGCTGGGCGAGGAGCCGGGCGCCGTCGTCCACCTCGCGCCGGGCACGAACGCGACCGAGGCCGAGCTCCAGGACTGGGTGCGCGAGCGGCTCGCCGCGTTCAAGGTGCCGGTGCGCATCCTGTTTTCGGACGATACGCTGCCGCGCAATGCCAACGGCAAGATCCTCAAGAAGGATCTGAAGGCCTTATTCCTGTGAATCCAGCCTTCGCCGCATCCGCTTGAGCATCCACGGTGCGAAGCGGACGGCGAAGGCGAGGCGCTTCGCGGTCTTGCCGACGACGGTGTGGACCTTCTCGCCATGCGCAGCGTCCCACGCTGCCTGTGCCACGACTTCCACCGGCGTGAACTCCAGCCCGGCGGCGACCACGCCGTCGCGTGCCGTGGCGTTCGATCCCGCGGTGGGGATATTGAGCAGCGGCGTGTCGATGAAGCTCGGCATGATCGAGCGCACCTTGATGCCGCGTGCTTCCCATTCGCCGTTCAGCGCTTCGGTCAGCCCGCGCACCGCGAACTTGGTCGCGGCATAGACGGCAAGGTTGGGCGCACCATAAAGCCCCGCCGCCGACGAGGTGTTGAGCAGGCACGATCCGGGCGTCGCCTCCAGATAGGGCAGGCCGGCCTCGGCACCATGCATCACGCCCTTGAAGTTGATGTCGACGATCAGGTCGTGATCGGCTTCGCTCTCCGCCTCGAAGGGGCCGCCGCGCGCGATGCCGGCATTGTTGAACAATATGTCAAGCCGCCCTCCGCTCTTCGCGGTGAAATCGGCGAGCGCCCGGCGCCAGTCGCCCCGGTCGCGCACGTCCATCACGTGGATGCTGGCATTGTCCGGCCCGATCAGCCGGGCAGTCTCGATCATGCCGGCTTCGTTGACGTCGCCCAGCCCGACCAGCCAGCCGCGCCCGGCGAACAGAATCGCCGTTGCCCGCCCGATGCCCGATCCGCCGCCGGTGATGAAGATCGCCTTGCGCATATGTCGTCCTCCCCTTTTCTATATTGTTTACCTTGGCTGACGCTCGCGTAAACTGGGCACGTGACGCGCGGACCCGACATCGGCCTGGAAGGCGTGAAGAAGCGCTTCGGTGCGACCGAGGCCGTGGCGGGGGTCACGTTGACGATCGCCGGCGGCAGCTTCGTCGCGCTGGTCGGGGCGTCGGGATCGGGCAAGTCGACCCTGCTCAAGACGATCAACCGCCTTGTGGAGCCGGACGAGGGCCATGTGCTCGTTGGCGGCGCGGCGGTCGGCGGCCGGCCGGTCGAGGGGCTCAGGCGGCGGATCGGCTATGTCTTCCAGAATGTCGGGCTCTTCCCGCATCTGACGGTGGCGGAAAATGTCGCGATCGTGCCGCGCCTCGAAGGCCGGTCCGCGCCCGTCGCCGATCTGCTCGATCTTGTCGGCCTCGCGCCCGAACATGGCGCGCGCTATCCTGCTATGTTGTCGGGGGGACAACGCCAGCGCGTGGGCGTGGCGCGTGCGCTGGCGGGCGAACCCGGGCTGATGCTGATGGACGAGCCGTTCGGCGCGCTCGATCCGGTGACGCGCGATCAGATCGGCACCGCCTATCGCGCGCTTCACGATCGACTTGGGCTGACCACGCTGATGGTGACGCACGACATGGCCGAGGCGCTGCTCCTCGCAGACCGCGTACTGGTGATGGCGGCGGGGCGCGTGGTCGCCGATGCGACGCCGCGCGCCTTGCTGGCGGGGGAGGCGGGGCCGGAGGCCGATGCGCTGGTCGCGGTGCCGCGCGCGCAGGCGGAGCGTTTGCGGGCGATCGGCGGATGAGAGGCGGCGGATGAACAGCGCGCTGGCCCGGCTGCCCGATCTGCTCGCGGCGCATGTGCTGATCTCCGTCGCGGCTTTGCTGCTGGGGCTGGCGATCAGCCTGCCGCTCGCCGTGGCGGCCGCAAGGCGGCCCTGGCTCGCGCGGATCGCGCTCGGCCTTGCAAGCCTCGTGCAGACGATACCCGCGCTGGCGCTGCTCGCGCTTTTCTATCCGGTCCTGCTCGGCATCTCGGCTTTGGTCGGGGGCGGGATTCCGGCGCTCGGCTTCCTGCCCGCGCTGCTTGCGCTCGCGCTTTACGCCGTGCTGCCGATCCTCAGGAACGCCGTCACCGGACTGACGGGCATCGATCCCGCAGTGATCGAGGCGGCCGACGGCGTCGGCATGACCCGCGCGCAGAAGCTGCGGATGGTCGAAGCGCCGCTCGCCGCGCCCGTGGTCATGGCCGGCATCCGCACCGCCGCGGTCTGGACGATCGGAGCGGCGACGCTCTCGACCACGGTCGGCTGCCCCAGCCTCGGCGACCTGATCTTCGCCGGCCTGCAATTGCAGGACTGGACGCTGGTGCTCACCGGCTGCATCGCCGCCGCCCTGCTCGCGCTGGCGGTCGACGCACTGCTCGGGCTGGTCGAGCGCGGCATCCGCCTGCGCCGGCGCTGGATGCTTGCGGTCGGCCTCGTTCCGATCCTCGCCGGCACGCTGGCGGCGGCGCTGCCTGCCGTCCTTCCCGCACCGCCCACCGTCACGATCGGGGCCAAGAATTTCTCCGAGCAATATATACTCGCGCGGCTGATCGGCCGGCGGCTCGAGGCGGCGGGCTACCGCGTGCGCTACAGCGACGGGCTGGGGTCGAGCGTCATCTTTCGCGCGCTCGCCGCCAATGATGTCGACGTCTATGTCGACTATGCCGGCACATTATGGGCGAACGAGATGCGCCGGACGGACAATCCGCCGCCGCCCGCGATGGACGCGCAGATCGCGACATGGGCCTCGACGACCTACAAGGTGCTTTCGCTCGGCTCGCTGGGTTTCGAGAATGCCTATGCGATCGCGGTGCGCGGTGCCGATGCCGAACGGCTCGGCATGGCGACGCTCGACGATCTCGCCGCGCATTCCGCAACGATGACGCTGGGTGCGGACCTGGAATTTCTCCAGCGCCCCGAATGGGCGGCCTTGAAGGCGGCCTATCCGTTCAGCTTCGCCGCCACGCGCTCCTATGCGCCGACTTTCATGTATCGCGCGATCCAGAGCGGCGCGGTCGATGCGATCTCGGCCTTTTCGTCGGACGGGCGGATCGCGGCGCAGCAGCTCGTCGTCATGACCGACACCAGACATGCGCTGCCGGGCTATGATGCGCTGTTGCTGGTCGGGCCGCGCTATGCGGGCGACGCGCGCTTCGTGAATGCGCTTCGTCCCCTGATCGGCAGGATCCCGGTCGAGCTGATGCGCCGCGCCAATTACCTCGCCGATCGCGATCAGGACAAGCAGAGCCCGGCCGCCGTCGCCGCGCTGCTCGACGCGGCGATCGCGCCTCAGGCCGATGCCGGCGGAAACCAGCTCGTGTCGATGTCGCGATAGCGATCGATGAACTCGCAATATTCGGCCAGCTGCTGCTCGTCGACGATGGCGATCGCCCGGCCGTCGCGGATGATGCAGCCTTCCTCGGTCAGCTCGCGCAGCATGCGGTTCACATGCACCGGGGTCAGCCCCACCGCATCGCCGATGTCCGCCTGTGTCAGCCGCAGCTCGTAGCGATTGGTGACGCTGCGGTCGGTGATCCGCAGCCGCCCGAGCATCTCGAGCAGGAAGGCCGCGACGCGCGCCTTGCCTTCGGTGCGGCCCAGCGATTTGAGCCGGTCGCTCAGCGCGACATTCTCGATCATGCCGATCGAATAGAAAAGCGCGGCGAGGCGGGGGTGGGCGATGAAGATCTCGCGCAGCGCCGCACGCGGGAAATGGCAGACGACCGAGTCGACGATCGCGGTCGCCGATGCCGGCGCGCGCCGCCAGGGTATGCCGGTGGTGCCGACGAGATCGCCCGAATGATAGATGCGCAGGATCTGGCGCTCGCCGCCCTTCAGCAGCGAAGCCGAGAGCAGAAGCCCCTCGCGCAGCACGTAAAGCCCGTCGCCGCTGTCGCCTTCCTCGACCAGCGTCTCGCCCGCGTCGAGCGGCTCGGGATTGTCCTCGAGCACGGCCAGCGCGCGCTTCTCGGCGTCGGTCAGCGGAAGATGATGGTTGAGCTTTTCAACGAAGCAACTGGACACGCGGCGGCTCTCCCCGGGGGGCGTCTGATGCCCCTCGGCGGGATGCTAACGCGCGAAATGCCATGTCGGAAGCAGGCTATTCGGCGGAGGGCGCCGGCGCTTCGAAATAGGGCTCGACCGGGCCGGAGAGCTTGATCGTCAGCGGCCGGCCGCGACGATCGACTTTCTTGCCGAGCGCGACGCGGATCCAGCTCTCGCTCACGCAATATTCCTCGACATCGCGGCGCTCGCTGCCCTTGAATCGGATGCCGATCCCGCGCGACAGCGCGGCTTCGTCATAGAAAGGGCTGGCAGGATCGTTGCACAGGCGGTCGGGAGGCGTGTCAGTCATGCCGCGCCCGATAGCCCAGCCTGATCCGCGCCGCCACAGCTTTCGCGTATGACGATGTCCGCCGCCAGCCGCTCGGCGCGCAGCGGGGCATTGTCCGCAAAAGCCGTGATCAGCCGCGCGGCCGCCCCGGCAACGTCGCAGGCGACGCTGCTCAGCGCCGGCGTCGCCATGCGCCCGGCGGCAAGATCGCCATTGCCGATCAGCGCCACCGCGTCACCCACTGCGCGCCCCGCCGCCGCCAGCGCGCGCATCGCCCCCAGCGCGATCAGATCGTCGGCGGCGACCATGGCGTCGAACGCGGTGCCGCGCGCGATGAGACCGCCCACCGCCGCCTTGCCACCCTCGAAGCCCGATGCCTCGGCAATGACCAGCGAGGGATCGGGCGTGAGCCCCGCGCTCTCATGCGCGTCGAGCCAGCCGCGATAATGCTGCATCCCCGCCTCGCCGCCGGTATCGCCGATATAGGCGATGCGCCGCCGGCCCCTGCGCGCGAGATGGAGCATCGCACGCCGCCCCGCCAGCGTGTCGCTGGCGCCGATGCAGCAATAATTCTGATCGGGGCGCTTGGGCCCCCAGACGGCAAAACGCTCGCCATCCTCGACCAGCTTGTTGAAGGCATCGTGCAGCCCGGCGTCGCCGACGAAGATCGCGCCGCCCGATCGCGACGCCCGAACCAGTCGTGCGGCCTCGTCGGCATCGATCGCCGGCCGCGATATGATCTGTGCGGCATCGGCGGCTCCGATCAGCGCATCCGCGAAGGAGCGCGCGATCGCATCGTCGGGCGCAGCGGCAAGGATGATCGTCGGCCCCGCATCCTCGGCGGCGTCGGCGCGCGGGCCGCGATAGCCGTGCGCGCGGGCAAGCTGGAGCACGCGCTTCTTCGTCGCCGCCCCCACCGCGCCGCTGTCGGCAAGCGCGCGCGACGCCGTGGCAGTGGAAACCCCCGCCAGCGCCGCCAGATCCTCAAGCCGCGTGATCCGTTCGCTCATCGCCTTCACGCGCCTGTCATCCCCGATCCTGTCCCTATCGGCGCGGATATTCAGTCCGCCGTGGTCGGGTCAATCGTCGCGCGCACTTCGGCGATGCTGTTTGCCGGAAAGCCCGCCGTCTCGGCATGCTGGCGGATCATCGCGGCATCGGGCGCGCGATAGACGCAGTAGATCTTGTCGTCGGTCACATAGCTGTGGACCCACTGGATGTCCGGGCCCATCGATCGCAGCACGCTGCACGATCCCTGCGACGCGGCTTTCAGGTCGTCCGGCCCCATCCGGCCGACGCCCGGCATGTCCCTCTCGATGACGAATTGCGGCATGGTTCGTTTCCCTCTCCTGCCCCGTCCGCCGATTCTGCGCCTCTCGCGCCGGGCTGTCGAGTCCGGCGCGGGCTTCCCATGGCGCGCCGAGGCGCTATGGGGGCGCGCGTGAACATTCAGGACATCATCCGGGCCAAGCGCGACGGCGAGCCGCTGAGCGACGCGCAGATCGGCGCGATGGTCGCGGCGCTTGCCGACCGGTCGATCGCGGTCGAGCATGCGGCGGCGCTGGCCATGGCCATCTATCTGAACGGCATGGATGCGCGCGAGACGGCAGCGCTCACGCTCGCCATGGCGCGATCGGGCACGGTGATCGACTGGCGGGCGGAGGATCTGCCCGGCCCGGCGATGGACAAGCATTCGACCGGCGGGGTCGGCGACAAGGTCAGCTTCCTGCTCGCGCCGATCGTGGCGGCCTGCGGCGGCTTTGTGCCGATGGTCGCGGGTCGCGGGCTGGGCCATACCGGCGGCACGATCGACAAGCTGTCGGCCATCCCCGGCTATGACGCCTTTTGCGGTCTCGATCGTTTCCGGCAGGTGGTGCGCGCGGCGGGGTGCGCGATCATCGGCCAGACGCCCGACGTCGCTCCGGCCGACGGGCTGATGTACGCGATCCGCGACGCCACCGCGACGATCGAATCGACCCCGCTCATCGTCGGCTCGATCCTGTCGAAGAAGGCGGCGGCCGGCGTGCAGGCGCTGGTCATGGACATCAAGACCGGATCGGGCGCCTTCATGCGCGACGAGGCCGATGCCTGGGCGCTAGGCGATGCGATCACCGCCGCCGCGCGCGCGATGGGCATGGTGGCGACCGCGATCGTCACCGATATGAACCAGGTGCTGGGGCGCGCCGCCGGCAATGCGCTCGAACTGCGCGAATCGATCGATCACCTGACCGGCGCCGCGCGCGACGCGCGGCTGCACGCGGTGACGATCGCGCTCTGCGCCGAAATGCTCGTGCTCGGCGGCATCGCGACCGATCATGCGGAGGCGCGCGCACGTTGCGAGGACGCGCTGGCGAGCGGGCGCGCGGCCGAGGCCTTTCAGCGCATGGTCGCGATGCAGGGCGGCCCGGCCGATCTGGTCGACCGTCCCGGCCGGCATCTGGCTGAGGCCGGGCTGGTCCGCGAAGTGGCTGCGCCCGAAGGCTTTATCGAGTCCATCGATACGCGCGCGATCGGCGAGGCGATCATCGCGCTCAAGGGCGGGCGGCTGCGCATCGACGATGCGATCGATGTTTCGACGGGCTTCTCGGCAGTCGCCGGCGTCGGCGAGGCGGTGGGGGCCGGGCGGCCGCTCGCGCTCGTCCACGCCGCCAGCGAGGACGACGCAGAACGGGCGATTGCCCTATTCCAAAAGGCCTGTATCGTCGGCCCCGAAGCGCCCCGCCCGGCGGCGCTCATCCGACGCCGCGAGGGGGAATCCGGCTCAGAATGACCAAGTGGCTCATCGGCGTTGCCGGCATCGCGGCGATCCTCGGCATCGCATTCCTGCTTTCGTCCAATCGGCGCGCCATCAGGCCGCGCGTGGTCGGCGCGGCCTTCGCGCTGCAGGCGGGGATGGCGGTGCTCGTGCTTTACGTGCCCTGGGGGCGTTCGCTGCTCGCCTTCCTGTCGGGCGGCGTCTCCAACCTGCTGGGCTATGCCAAGGCGGGGACGGACTTCATCTTCGGCCCGCTCGCCTCGCCCCAGATCGGCGGCAACAGCTTCGCGATCGCGGCGCTTCCCGTCATCATCTTCTTCGCCTCGCTCGTCGGCATCCTCTATTATCTGGGGATCATGCAGCAGATCGTCCGCTGGATCGGCGGCGCGATCGAGAAGGTGATCGGCGTTTCCAAGGTGGAATCGCTGTGCGCCGCCGCCAATATCTTCGTGGGGCAGAGCGAATCGCCGCTCGTCATCCGCCCCTATCTTGCCGGGCTCTCGCAGACGCAGCTCTTCGCGGTGATGACATCGGGCATGACCGGCGTCGCGGGGACGATCCTCGCCGCCTATGCCTCGATGGGCATCCGCATCGATTATCTGCTCGCCGCCTCCTTCATGTCGGCGCCCGGCGGCATATTGATGGCCAAGATCATCATGCCCGACATTCCCCCGCCGCCCGCGCCCGATCCGGCCGAGGAAGCGGAGAATGAGGCGCTCGCCATGTCCGAGGCGCATTATGAGGAGGAGAAGCCCGCCAACCTCATCATGGCGGCGGCGCAGGGTGCGCAGACCGGCGTGAAGCTGGCGGTCGCGGTCGGCGCGATGGTGCTGGCCTTCGTCGCGCTCGTCGCGCTCGCCAACGGCATCCTGACCGGCATCGGCCACTGGTTCACCCCTGCCGACATCACCTTTCAGGGGCTGCTCGGCTATGTCTTCGCGCCCGTCATGTATCTGCTCAACGTGCCGTGGGACGAGGCGCTCAAGGCCGGCGGCCTGTTCGGCGAGAAGATCGTGCTCAACGAGTTCGTCGCCTATATCGATCTGGGCAGGATGCAGGAGGGGCTTTCGGCGCACACCGTCGCGGTCGTCACCTTTGCACTATGTGGCTTCGCCAATTTCAGCTCGATCGCGATCCAGATGGCGGTGACGGGCAGCCTGGCGCCCAACCAGCGCCCGCATATCGCCAAGCTGGGGCTGAAGGCGCTGGCGGCGGGTTCGCTCGCAAACCTGATGAGCGCGGCGTTCGCCGGCCTGCTGCTGGCGCCCTGACCCGGCGCTGAAATCCCGTTCGCCTCGCGCGTAGTCGAGAGGCGTGTCTCGACTGCGCTCGAGGTGAACCGGGGGTGAGTTACGGCCTCTCGCGCCAGTTCCAGTCCGCATCATGCTGCCCGAGCGCGGGTGGCGGTGCGTCGGCGACCATCGGCTCGCCGTCGAGGACGATCGGCCCGCGCAACTGAGGCAGCGCGCCGCCCTTCACATGCGGGGCGTCGAGCGTCACCTTCATGCCGCGCGCGACCACCTGCGGATCGGCGAAGGCCTGCGCGATATCGTTGATCGGCCCGCCGGGCACGCCCTGCGCCTCAAGCGCCGCGAGCAGGTCGTCGCGCTTCATTGTCGCGCTGCGTTCCGACAGGATCGGGATCAGTTCGTCGCGATTGGCGATGCGCAGCGCGTTGGTCAGGAAACGCGGGTCCTGACCAAGCTCGGGCACCCCCAGCACGGCGCAGAAGCGCTGATATTGCCGGTCATTGCCCGTCGCGACCACCGCCAGCCCGTCGGCGGTGGGGAAGGGCTGGTAAGGCACCAGATTGGGGTGGGTATTGCCCGTCAGCCCCGGCACGGTGCCGCCGATGAACAGGTTCATCGCCTGATTGGCGAGAACGCCCGTCATCACGTCGATCAATGCCATGTCGACATAGGCGCCTTCGCCCGTCGCGTGGCGGCGGTTGAGCGCGGCGAGCGCGGCGCCCGCCGTATAGACGCCGGTGAACAGATCGGCGACGGCAACGCCCACGCGTTGCGGCTCGCGCCCCGGCTCGCCGGTGATCGACATCAGCCCGCCCATCGCCTGCACCAGATAGTCGTAGCCGGCGCGCTCGGCATAAGGCCCGGTCTGCCCGAAGCCGGTGATCGAGCAGTAGATGAGGCGCGGGTTGATCGCCTTGAGCGCCGGCCAGTCGAGCCCGTAGCGCTTCAGTCCGCCGACCTTGAAATTCTCGATGACGATATCGGCGTCCGCCGCCAGTTCCCTGATCCGCGCGATATCGGCGGGATCGTCGAAATCGGCGAGGATCGATCGCTTGCCGCGATTGCAGCTGTGGAAATAGGCCGCGCCCAGCGACTGCCCGTCAGCGCCCTCGACGAAGGGCGGGCCCCAGGTGCGCGTGTCGTCGCCGCCGCCCCGGCGCTCGACCTTGATGACGTCGGCGCCGAGGTCGGCGAGCATCTGCCCGGCCCATGGCCCGGCGAGGATGCGCGCCAGCTCGAGGACGCGGATTCCGGCGAGGGGCTTCAAGCGAAGGCCGGGATGCCGGTGATCGCGCGACCGAGGATCAGCGCATGCACGTCGTGCGCGCCTTCATAGGTATTGACCGTCTCGAGGTTCATCGCGTGGCGCATCACATGATATTCCTCGGCGATGCCGTTGCCGCCGTGCATGTCGCGCGCCATGCGGGCGATATCGAGCGCCTTGCCGCAATTGTTGCGCTTCACGAGGCTGACCATCTCGGGCGCCATCCGGCCTTCGTCAAACAGGCGGCCGACGCGCAGGCTCGCCTGCAGCCCCAGCGCGATCTCGGTCTGCATGTCGGCCAGCTTCTTCTGGATAAGCTGAGTCGCGGCGAGCGGACGGCCGAACTGCTTGCGCTCCAGCGTGTAGGCGCGCGCGCGGTGCCAGCAATCCTCGGCCGCGCCCATCGCGCCCCACGAAATGCCGTAGCGCGCGCGGTTGAGGCAGCCGAACGGCCCCTTCAGCCCCGCCACATTGGGCAGCAGCGCGTCCTCGCCCACCTCGACGCCGTCGAGCATCACCATGCCCGTGGTCGAGGCGCGCAGCGACAGCTTGCCTTCGATCTTGGGGGCCGAAAGCCCCTTCGCGCCCTTTTCGAGCACGAAGCCGCGGATCGCGCCGCCATGTTCGTCGGACTTCGCCCAGATGACGAAGACGTCGGCGAAGGGCGCGTTGGAAATCCAGGTCTTGGAGCCCGAGATGCGATAGCCGCCGTCGATCTTCTCGGAGCGCGTACGCATGCCCGCAGGGTCCGATCCGGCATCGGGCTCGGTCAGGCCGAAGCAGCCGACCCATTCGCCGGTCGCCAGCCTGGGCAGATATTTGCGCCGCTGATCCTCGGAGCCATAGGCATAGATCGGGTACATGACGAGCGAGGACTGGACGCTCATCATCGAGCGATAGCCGGAATCGACGCGCTCCACCTCGCGCGCGACGAGGCCGTAGGCGACATAGGAAGCGCCCGCGCAGCCATAATCCTCGGGCAACGTCACGCCGAGCAGGCCGAGCTCGCCCATCTCGTTGAAGATGGAACGGTCGGTCTTTTCCTCGCGGAACGCATCGATCACGCGCGGCTGCAGCTTTTCCTGCGCATAGGCGTGCGCCATGTCGCGGATCGCGCGCTCCTCGTCGGTCAGCTGCTCGTCGAGCAGCAGCGGATCGTCCCAGCGCAGTTGCGCGACGCTGTTATGCGCGTTCATGTCCATCTCTCCTTTGCCGCCCTCTTAGGGGCAACGGACGATGGGCGCCAGCGCGGACAGGCGCGTTCGGGACGGGTTTACCGCCCCTGCGAGCGCCAGCGCTTGATGACGCGGCCCAATATCTCGTCCTCGCCGCCGGTCTGCTTCCACAGCTCGGAGAAGAGGGGGTCGTTGGAGGCCGGGCGCTTCACTTCGTCGAGCGTGTCGAACTGGACGCGGATCGGGATCGACACGCCTTCGCCGCAGATGATCGCCTCGCGGTTGCGCAGCGCCGGGATGGTGTCGAGGAAGCCGCGCGCGCCTTCGGGCATCGCCGCGCGGACGAAGGCCTGGTCGCGCTCGTTGTTGAGGCGCATCGCGATGATCGTGCCGCACTGCGACAGCACGCCTTCGGCAAGGTCCGACGGACGCTGCGTGATCAGCCCCAGCGCGACGCCATATTTACGGCCTTCCTTGGCGATGCGCTCGAGGATCTTGCGCACTGCCGCGCCGGTCGTGACGCGGTCCGAAGGAACGTAGCGATGGGCTTCCTCGCAAACGAGGAGGATCGGGCGCTGCGGCTCGTTGCGTGACCAGATCGCATAGTCGAAGACCATGCGGCTCAGCACCGCGACCACCACCGACGTGATGTCCGACGGCACGCCCGACATGTCGATGATCGAGATCGGCTTGCCGACGCCCGGCAGGCGGAAGATGCGCGACAGGAAATCGCTCATCGAATCGGCGACGAGCATGCCCGAGAACATGAAGGCGTAGCGCGGATCGTTGCGCAGCTCGTCGATCTTGGTCTTCAGCCGCATATAGGGCGCGCTGTCGGTCGCCTTGTCGAGCTTGCCCATCTCGGCGGTGAGCAGGCTGGTCAGGTCCGAAAGCAGATAGGGCACCGGCGAATCGACCGTCAGCTTCGACAGGCCTTCGGCGCCGCGGCTCTTGCTGCGCGCGGCGAGCAGGCATTTGGCGAGGATGTCGGCGTCGGTCTGGCGGTTGTCGCCATAGGAGGTGAGCAGCACCTCGCAATGTTCCTCGAAGTTCATCAGCCAGTAGGGCATGGCGAGATTGCCGACGTCGAAGATCGCGCCGTTGGTGCGGAAGGCGCTGGCATATTCGCCGTGCGGATCGATCATCACCACATGGCCCTGCGGCGCGAGCTCGCAGATGCGGTGGAGGATCAGCGCGGTCGATGTCGATTTGCCGGTGCCGGTCGATCCCAGCAGCGCGAAATGCTTGCCGAGCAGCGCATCGATGAACAGCGCGCCGCGCACGTCGCGCGTCGGATAGACGGTGCCGACCTCGATGTTCGGCCGCGTCTCCGCCGCGTACATTTCCTTCATGTCGGCGCTCGACACCGGGTAGATTTTCGCGCCCGGGCGCGGGAAGCGCGTCACGCCGCGGCGGAAGCCGTAGATGCGCCCGGTCAGCCTTTCCTCGTCGCCTTCGCCCAGAAAGTCGACGATGGCGGAAATCGTGCCGTCGGGTTGTGCCGCCAGCGACCGCACGCTGGCGATCACCCAGGTCGCGCCGATCTTCATCTTGAGCTGGCTGCCGACCTGCCCGGTCAGCGCCATGCTGGGGTCCATATGCTCGGAAAGGCTTTCGAGTGCATCGGCGTCGAGCTGGATGCGCGCCGATCCGTCGATCCCCACGACATGGCCGATCACCGTGCGATTGGCCTCGGCGGCGATGCTCACCACCGGCTCGGCCCCGCCTTCACCCTGCATGCGAAACCCGCCCAACGAACCCGTAGCATCGACCATATGCCGGCAATCCCCCGTCACTCATTTGGCAGGAATATGCCCGATCAACGGTTAAGGATTTGGGTTGTGGTCCGACGTCGCGGTCCGCCGGCGCCTCAGATACGCCTGAAGACCGCGCCCGCCGCCCAGCCCAGGAACAGGGAGATCGAGACCGCGACGAGGCCGTAGAGGAAGGACCAGTTGCGCGCCGCCATCGCGATGAAGCGCTCGAAGCCCGATTTGCGGATCGCGACTTCGCGCACCGCGCCGGCGAGCACGCGCCCGTCCTGGATCAGGAAGGTCTCGGCGGTATAGGTGCCCACCGGCACGCGCGCGGGAATGTCGATGCGCGCACGGTAGAGAACGCCTTCGCTGATCTCCACCGCGCGCGGCCGCTGCATGTAGAGGCCGCCGCGCGTCTTGAGGTCGATCAGCCCGTCCTCGAAGCGCTTGGTCTCGCCCGGCGTGCCGGCATCGACCGCCGAGAGCTGGAGGTTCTGGACGCCCAGCTCGTAGATCGCCGCCGTGCGCTCGTCGACGATCTGCGAGATCGGGCGCGACGAGGCGACGGCATAGAAATCGGGCGCGGAGCGGAAGCGCGTGCTGTCGGCGTTCATCCAGATGCCGGCGATCTTGCGCTTCTCGCGCAGCAGGATCGATCGCGTCGGCCCCTTCAGCACCACGACGATGTCGGCGGGCTTCGCAGGTGCCCGCCCGCCCGGATAGATGATCGCGCCGAACAGCAGCAATTCGGCGCCGGTGAAGCTGTAGACGATCTGGATGTCGCGCTGCGACACGTCGGGCACCAGCATCGGCTTTGCCTGGCCGAGGAGCAGCGGCGCCGCCGCGATCAGGAGGGCGGCGCGCTTCATGACATCTGGATCGTGAAGATCTCGTCGGGCCGCCAGGCAAGGCCCAGCGCCATGCGTATGGCGATGGTGAGGACGAGGACGGCGAGCAGCACGCGCAGATAGTCTGGCCGCGCCTTCTGCGCGATGCGGACGCCGATCTGCGCGCCGACCACGCTGCCGATCAGCAGCAGCGTCGCCAGCACCATATCGACGGCATGCGTGGTCAGCGAATGCGTCATCGTCGCGATCGCGCTGACGAACAGGCTCTGGAACAGCGAGGTGCCGACCACGACACGCGCCGACATGCCGAGGATGTAGAGCATCGCCGGCACCAGCACGAAGCCGCCGCCGATGCCGAGCAGCACGGTCAGCACGCCGGTGAACATGCCGAGCATGAAGGGGCCGAGCGGCGAGATGTAGAGCCCCGATCCGTAGAAGCGCCAGCGCCCGGGGAGCGAGGCGATCATCGGATGGTGGCGGCGCGGGCGGCTTGGCGGGGCTGTGCCGCGTCGCTCGGCAATCAGCGCGCGCAACCCGTCGCGCGCCATTAGCAGCCCGATCGAGGTGAGCAGGATCACATAGAGGATCGCGATCACGATATCGATCTGGCCGAGCTTCTGGAGCTGGCGGAAGATGATCGCGCCCAGCATCGAGCCGACGATGCCGCCCGCCACAAGCACCCAGCCCATCTTGGTATCGACCCCGTCGCGCCTGAAATGCGCGATCACGCCCGATACGCTCGCCCCGGTCACCTGCATCGATCCCGATGCGGCGGCGACGGTCGGCGAGACGCCGTAGAGGATGAGCAGCGGCGTGGTCAGGAACCCGCCGCCGACGCCGAACATGCCGGCCAGCACGCCCACGCCCGCGCCCAGCGCGATCATCATCAGCGCGTTCACCGACAGATTGGCGATGGGCAGATAAAGGTCCAAGCGTGCGCCCCGGTCATCCTGCCGGCGCGGGCCGGCGCCTTCTTCCTAGATCGATTGGGCGGGGAGGGGAAACATCTTGCGCGTCAGAAATCGGTCCCGACCGAAAAGACGGGGCCGGAGCCGGGCCGCGCATGTCCGCCGATGCGTTGCCGCCATTCGAAGCCGAGGCGCAGCATTGCGCCGCCGGCCGGCACGCGCGCCACGATCTGCGGGCCGACGTCGAGCCGCGCGACGCCCGGCTGGATCCCGCCCCACGCCCCCGCGCCCGCCGATATGCTCAGCGTGCCCGCGCCGACCAGCTCGCGTTCGACGCGCAGCGCGCCGTCGATATAGCCGTCGCGCCGCCGCGCGCCGACCATCCCCGCCTGCCCATAGGCGTCGAGCGAGAAGCCGTGCGCCAGCGGCGTGGGGCCGATCCCGCCGAACAGCCCGAGCGCAAAGGCATTGCGCCCGCCGCCGATCGACTGGCGCCGTTCGGCGGCGAACCTGACGGGAACGGCCTTCAGCGGCTGCCATTCCAGCCCCAGCGCCGCCTCGCGCCCGCCCGGCGTCGACAGCGGGCTCGATACGCGGCCGAACAGCGCCATGTCGCGCGACCGGCCGAGCGCGAGCGCGGCACGCAGCCCGGCCTGCGATCCGCCGAGCTGCCCCGCGCCGCCGGCAAGGTTGGTGCCGCCGCCGCCACGCAATATGCCCCAGCCCGAAAAGCTCAGCCGCCCGCCGCCTTCGCTCTGCAATCGGCGATCGGCGGGAAGCGCGCGCGCACCGGCCTTGGCGCCGCCGGTAAAGATCATCCGCGCCAGCGCCGGCGGCGTGCCATAGCCCTGGATATAGGCGATGTGCTGCGCGAACTGCCGGCCGTCATAGCCGGCGCGCTCGGGTGCCGGCTGTGCCGCGCGCGCAAGCAGGGGCGGCGGCGCACCATCCGGCGCGATCGGCCAGCGGCGCGCCTCGACCTGCCGGTTTCGTTCCGTACCGGCCACGGCCGGCGTTGGTGCCAAGGCCGGCGCATAGGCAAGGCGTGGCTCGCGCCAGGGCGCGATCACGCCGGGCCAGACGATCAGCGCCCGCCCGCCCGCCCAGAGCGAGGTGACGAGGATGATGAAGCGGATCGGCCGTCCGCGCCCCTGCCGCTTCATTCGGCGGGCACTCGCGCCGGGAAGATATGGTCGGTCTTTTCCCAGACGAGGCGCGCGCCACGCATCCGCGCGACATAATGCGCCATCGCCCGGCGCGCGGCGAGGATGGTGATGACGTTCGCCGCGATGACTCGCGGCAGTGATCGCAGCCCCTCGCGCAACCCATAGACATAGGAGACGAAAGCGAAGCGCATCGCCAGACGCCAGCAGAGCAGCGCCGTGGTCGCCGCGAACATCATCGTCGCAATCGGGCCATAGGGGATGAAGCCGTGCCCCATGGGCGCGACCGCGTGGAGGATCAGCCAGCCCAGCGCGCCCACATAGGCGGCGAGCAGCACGATCGCGGCGAACACCGATCGCCGGTCGCGCAGCCGCATCCAGCGCTCGGCGAGCCCGCCGCTCCACCCCAGCCTGTCCCAGCCGTCGAGCGCGATGCCCGTCATCCAGCGCGCCTTCTGGCGGATCGCCGCATCCCAGGTCTCGGGGAAATGCGCGCGCACCGCCACGGCCGCGCCGCCGCGCCGCCCGGGCAGGCGGACGAACGCGGCGCGCCCCCGCATCGCGGAGACGGCGAGGCCCAGCTCATAGTCCTCGGTGACGCTCGCCGCCTCGAACGGCCGGCCATTTTGAAGCAAGGCGATTCGCGCCAATGCGCGGCGCGAGAAGGCGCAGCCGACCCCGGCGGAAGGAATGGCGGCGCCGATCGCCTCGCGTACCACCAGCATCTTGCCATGCGCCTCGGCGAACTCGTCGGCATAGTGGCCCGAAATGAAGCGCCGCCAATAGCTGCCCTCGCCGGGGATCAGCGGCATCACCGGAAGCTGGATCAGGTCGAAGCGGTCGGCGAGCGTCTGGAACAGGGAAATCTCGGCCGCATGGACGACATCCTCCGCATCGTGGAGCACGATTGCCTTGGCCTGCCTGTCCTCGCGCGCCTCGTCGCGCATCAGCGCGGCCCACATGCGGTTGAGATTGTCGGCCTTGGTCGTCGGCCCCGCCCTTCCGCCGATGACGAGGCGGATGCGCGGCTCGATCGCGGCGATCTTCGCCACCGCCTCGATCGTCGCCGGATCGTTGGGGTAGCAGCCGACATAAAGCCGCCAGTCGCCATCGCCGAAGCGATCGATCGCCGTTTCGATCATCGGCCCGATCACGGCCGCCTCGCGCCATGCGGGGACGAAGACTGCGATCAGCCCCGGCGCTTCCGATGGCGCGAGCGTGCCGGCATCGGCGCGGCGATGCACCGAATAGACGAACAGTCGGCGCCACAGGGTCCGCCCGATCCAGATCAGGTCGGTCGCGAGATCGTCGATGCCGCCGAGCAGGATGAACGCGGCGGCGAAGAGCACAAGTTCATGGACGGCGCTGTCGAGCAGCCACAGACCCCAGCCTGCCTCCATTTGCCGCTTCCCCCGAATCGCAGGTGGAATGATCGGTACTTTCCGCTGTGCGCGCAAGCGCTTCCGCCAAAGGAGCGATGCTTTGGGGTTGCGTCGCGCGCGTGCGCGCGCCACTCGGAACCCGGCAAGTCGGGAGAAAGCGAATGAGCGCAGGCGCAAGGGGAATGGCGCGGCAAGGGCCATATTCGGCACTCCGCGATTTCCTGGCGACCGAGGCGGGCGGGGGCATATTGCTTATCCTGTCGGCGCTGGTCGCGCTGATCGCCGCCAATATTCCCGGCGTCGCCGGGGATTATTTCGCTTTGCTCCATGTCGAGACCGGTCCCGTGCTTGCCGACAAGCTGGGGCCGATGACGGTCCATCTGTGGATCAACGACGGGCTGATGGCGCTGTTCTTCCTGCTCGTCGGGCTCGAGATAAAGCGCGAGTTCGTCGACGGCGAGTTGGCGCGCTGGAGCGATCGGGTGCTGCCGATGGCGGCGGCGGGGGCCGGGATGCTGATGCCCGCCATCGTCTTCCTGCTGGTGACGCGCGGCCAGGCCGATCTCGCCGCCGGCTGGGCGATCCCGGCGGCGACCGACATCGCCTTCGCGATCGGGGTGCTCGCGCTGCTCGGCTCGCGCGCGCCCGCCGCGCTCAAGCTGTTCCTCACCACCGTCGCGATCGTCGACGATATGGGCGCGGTCGCGATCATCGCGATCGCCTACACCAAGGGGCTGAACTTCGCCGCGCTCGGCCTCGCGCTGCTCGTCCTTGCCTGCATGATGCTGATGAACCGCGCGGGCGTGCGCTCGCTCATTCCCTATCTCGCCGGATTCCTGCTGCTGTGGCTCGCTATCCTGTCGTCGGGCGTCCACGCCACGATCGCGGGCGTGCTGGCGGCGCTGACCATCCCGATCGACAGGACGCCGGGCGCGCCCGATGCGCAGGACTCGCCGCTCCACCGGCTCGAACATGGCCTGCATCCGCTTGTCGCCTATCTGATCGTCCCGCTCTTCGGCTTCGCCAATGCCGGCGTGTCCTTCGCCGGCATGGGGTTTGATACGGTTTTCGCGCCATTGCCGCTCGGCATCGCGCTCGGGCTGTTCGTCGGCAAGCAGATCGGCATCTTCGGCGCGGTCCGCCTCGCGGTGGCGGCCGGGCTCGCCGAGCGGCCGGGCAACGCCAGCTGGCCGCAGATCTATGGTATCGCGCTGCTCTGCGGCATCGGCTTCACGATGAGCCTGTTCATCGGCGGGCTCGCCTTCGGCGATCCGCTGCTCGGCGATCAGGTGAAGATCGGCGTGCTCGGCGGATCGCTCATCTCGGCGATCGCGGGCTACGCGCTGCTGCGCTTCCTGCCCGCTGACTCCAAATAGGCCTGACCCGAAATAGGTCTGTCTTTTGAATGACGTCATGGCGTCATTCGCCTGTCATTCGGGCTGCATAGGCGATCCTCGCACCATTGGAGGAGGAAATGATGCGCCGCACTGCTCAACTCGCTTGTCTGCTCGCCGCCCCGATCATGGCCATGGCCGCGCCCGCCAGCGCCGCCGTCAAGATCACCGAATTCATGTATCAGGGCGCCGCGTCCGGCGCGCGCGAGTTCGTCGAGATCACCAATCTCGGCACCGCCGCCGTCGATGTCTCGACCTGGTCTTATAACGACGACAATCCCAACAACCCGGTCAATTTCGGCTCGGCCTTCGGCTCGCTCGCGGCCGGCGAATCGGCGATCCTGACCGAAATGACCGCCGACGCCTTCCGCAGCTACTGGGGCCTGGCGGCCAGCGTGAAGGTCTTCTCGATCGGCGGCAATTCGAACCTCGGCAGCGAGGATACGATCAACATCTACAGCTCGACCGTGCAGAATGCCGCGACGCTGGTCGACAGCGTGACCTATGCCGGCACGACGCGCGGCATCAGCCGCAACCTCGTCGTCGGCGGCACGAGCTTCGTCGACGCCGCGATGGGCGATGTGTTCGGATCGGTTTATGCGACCAGCACGTCTGCCGATCTCGCCAACCCCGGCCGCTACCCGGTCGCCAATGCCGGCGTTCCCGAGCCGGCGACCTGGGCGATGCTGATCGCGGGCTTCGGCCTCGCCGGCGCCGGCTTCCGCCGCCGCCGCGCGATCGTCCTCGCCTGACAGGCGGGAGACCGGACATGAAAAGGGGCGGCGTCCGCTATGGACGCCGCCCCTTATCTTTATTTATCTTTATAAGGTCCGATCAGGATCAGAGCTTGCTGGTCAGCTCCGGCACGACCTTGAACAGGTCGCCCACCAGGCCGATGTCGGCGACCTGGAAGATCGGCGCATCCTCGTCCTTGTTGATGGCGATGATGGTCTTGCTGTCCTTCATGCCGGCGAGATGCTGGATCGCGCCCGAGATGCCGACGGCGATATAGACTTCCGGCGCCACGATCTTGCCGGTCTGGCCGACCTGATAGTCGTTGGGCACATAGCCGGCGTCGACCGCCGCGCGCGACGCGCCGACCGCAGCACCCAGCTTGTCCGCCAGCGGCTCGATGACCGTGTGGAAATTCTCGCTGTTCTGCAGCGCGCGGCCGCCCGAGACGATAACCTTGGCGCTCGTCAGCTCGGGGCGCTCGGACTTCGAGATCTCGGCGCCGACGAAGCTCGAAAGCCCCTTGTCGCCGGTCGAGACGACAGCCTCGATCGTGCCCGATCCGCCGTCCTTCGCCGCCTTCTCGAAGGCGGTGCCGCGCACGGTGATGACCTTCTTCGCGTCCGCCGACTGGACCTTGGCGATCGCATTGCCCGCATAGATCGGGCGAGTGAAGGTATCCGCGCTCTCGACCGAGAGGATGTCGGAAATCTGCATCACGTCGAGCAGCGCTGCGACGCGCGGCGCGATGTTCTTGGCCGTCGAGGTGGCGGGCGCGACGAAGGCGTCGTGATGGCCCATCAGCTCGACGATCAGCGGCGCGACATTCTCGGCCAGCGCATGATCGAACGCCGCGTCGTCGGCGACATGCACCTTGCCCACGCCCGCGATCTTCGCCGCCGCTTCCGCGACACCGCCCACGCCCTTGCCGGCAACCAGCAGGTGGACTTCGCCCAGCTTCGAGGCGGCGGTCACCGCGCTCAGCGTCGCGTCCTTGAGGGCGCCGCCCTCATGCTCGACCCAAACCAGCGTCTTCATGCCGCAACTCCCAGCGCCTTGAGCTTGGCCACCAGCTCGTCAACATCGGCCACCTTCACGCCCGCCGTCCGCTTGGGCGGCTCGGCGACGCTCAGCGTCTTGAGGCGCGGCGAAATATCGACGCCATAGTCGGCCGGCGCCTTGGTCGCGAGCGGCTTGGACTTGGCCTTCATGATGTTGGGCAGCGAGGCGTAGCGCGGCTCGTTGAGGCGAAGATCGGTGGTGATGATCGCCGGCGCCTTCAGGCTGACGGTCTCGAGGCCGCCATCGACCTCGCGCGTCACCTTCACGGCATCGCCCTCGATCTCGACCTTCGAAGCGAAGGTGCCCTGCGCCCAGCCGAGCAGCGCGGCCAGCATCTGGCCGGTCTGGTTGCTGTCGTCGTCGATCGCCTGCTTGCCGAGGATGACGAGGCCCGGGGTCTCTTCCGCCACGACCTTGGCGAGCAGCTTGGCGACGCCCAGCGGCTCGACCTCGTCGTCGGTCTGGATCAGGATCGCGCGGTCGGCGCCCATCGCCAGCGCGGTGCGCAGCGTTTCCTGGGCCTTGGCCGGCCCGATCGAGACGACGACGATCTCGGTCGCCGCGCCCTTTTCCTTGAGGCGGATGGCTTCCTCGACCGCGATCTCGTCGAACGGGTTCATGCTCATCTTGACGTTGGCCAGGTCGACCCCGGTCCCGTCGGCCTTCACCCGCGGCTTCACATTGTAATCGATGACCCGCTTTACGGGCACAAGGATCTTCATTGCATTCCCTCCATTCTCGTCATCCCGGCCATGGCCCGGAATCCAGCTTGGCTGGGCCCCGGCCGGAAGCCGGGGCGACGCCAATAATCAGGCGACCTTCTTCACCTCCGCCACGATCTTCTGGGCGGCGTCGCCCAGATCGTTGGCCGCGACGATCGGCAGGCCGCTGTTCGCCAATATGTCCTTGCCTTGCTGAACGTTGGTGCCCTCGAGGCGGACGACCAGCGGCACGGCCAGGTTCACTTCCTTCGCCGCCGCGACGATGCCGTCGGCGATGATGTCGCAGCGCATGATGCCGCCGAAGATGTTGACGAGGATGCCCTTCACCGCCGGATCGCTCAGGATGATCTTGAACGCCGCCGTCACCTTCTCCTTGCTCGCGCCGCCGCCGACGTCGAGGAAGTTGGCCGGGAACATGCCGTTCAGCTTGATGATGTCCATCGTCGCCATGGCGAGGCCGGCGCCGTTGACCATGCAGCCGATGTCGCCGTCGAGCTTGATGTAGGCGAGGTCGTACTTCGACGCCTCGAGCTCCATCGGATCCTCTTCGGTCTCGTCGCGCAGTTCCATCAGCTCCTTGTGGCGGAACATGGCGTTCGAATCGAAGCCGACCTTGGCGTCGAGCACCATCAGCTTGCCGTCGTCGGTGACGGCGAGCGGGTTGATCTCGATCTGCGCGGCGTCGGTGCCGAGAAAGGCGTTGTAGACCTTGCCGGCCAGGCTCTCGGCCTGCTTGGCGAGGTCGCCGGTCAGCCCCAGCGCGTTGGCGACGGCGCGGCCGTGATGCGGCATGAAGCCGGTCGCGGGATCGACGTCGAAGGTGTGGATCTTCTCGGGCGTGTCATGCGCGACCGTCTCGATGTCCATGCCGCCCTCGGTCGAAACCACGAACGCGACGCGGCCGGTGGCGCGGTCGACGAGGAGCGCGAGGTAGAATTCCTTCGCGATGTCGACGCCGTCGGTCACGTAGAGGCGGTTGACCTGCTTGCCGTGCTCGCCGGTCTGGATGGTGACGAGCGTGTTGCCGAGCATGTCGGTCGCCGCCGCGCGCACTTCATCCTCGGTCCTGGCGAGGCGGACGCCGCCCTTCGCCTCGGGCGGAAGCTCCTTGAACTTGCCCTTGCCGCGGCCGCCCGCATGAATCTGCGCCTTCACGACATAAAGCGGTCCGGGCAGCTTCCTGGAGGCTTCGACGGCCTCCTCCACGCTCATCGCGGCATATCCGGCCGGGACGGGCACGCCGAACTTCGCAAGCAGTTCCTTGGCCTGATATTCGTGGATGTTCATTTGGGGGCTTCCGCTGTTGATAGGGAGTCGCGGGCGGCTAAAGCATAGCTTGGCCCGCAAGAAAAGTCCGGCTTTCGCCAGTTGCGCATTGTGCACGCGCTGATCGGCGCCGGTGCGGCCACCGTCAGAGCCTCAGGCTGCAGCTCAGCGCCGCGCGAGTCGTAACGGAAACCGTCTGGGGGTCGTCGATCGCCCCGATGGCGTCGAGGAAGTCCTGAACGCTGCGCGCCTTGCCCGCCTTGGCGACCTCGCCGAGCCGGCGAAGCTGGCCGATCGACAATTTGACGACCATCTTCTTCGCCATGCATTCGGACATGCGCGGGGACAGGCCGGCATTTTCGAGGGCGTTGCGCACCCGCGTCTCGGGCGTCGCGCAGGATGCGAGCGCCAGCAGCGGCGCGAGAATCAGCAGTCGTTTCATCCACCCCTTTCTCGGGCGCGCATCGCGGGCTTTCAAGGGCAGCGATGCCCGGCCTATAGGCAGGATCATGCCGATCGCCGCCGCCAGCCGCTCGTTCATCGCCCTTGGTCCGGCGTGCGGCCGATGAACGCGACGGCGGCGCTCATCATCGCGATCGCGGTGGAAGTTATCGCGACTTCGGCGCTCAAGGCGTCCGACGGCTTTACGCGGCCCGTGCCGACGGCGGTCGCGCTCATCGGCTATGCCATCGCCTTCTACTGCCTGTCGCTGGCGCTGCGCTCGATCCCGGTCGGCATCGCCTATGCGATCTGGTCGGGGATCGGCATCGTCGCCATTTCGGTCATCGGGCTGTTGCTGTTCGGGCAACGGCTCGATTGGCCCGCGATCGCCGGGATCGTCCTGATCCTCGCGGGCGTGCTCGTCCTCAACCTCTTCTCGTCAAACGCCGGGCATTGATGCCGGCCTGGCGGCACCGGCCCACTCCCCCACCCGGCCTCCCACTCAGTATATGCTAGATGGGAGGCCGGGTGGGGGAGTGGGCCGGTGCCGAAGCTGAATCCTGAACCCTCAGGCCGATGCGCGCGCCGCGGCGCGCTGGCGCGGCTTGCTGAACAGCTTGATCGCGACCCAGCCCAGCGCCAGCGGCAGCAGGCATAGCCCAAGCGCCAGCGGCAGGAAATGCTCGGCGCTCAGCCCCAGCTCCATTGCCCGCGCGCCGGCGAAATAGCCGGGGGCGAGCAGCGCCGGCACCCAGATCAGCGCCGACAGGATATTGGCCAGCTGGAAGGGCAGGTTGGGCATCTTGAGCACGCCCGCCACCACCGGCACGGTCGAGCGGACCGGCCCCAGGAAGCGGCCGAGCAGCACCGAAACGAAGCCGAAGCGGCGGAAGAAAAGCCGCGCCCGCGCAAAGCCCAGCCGGTGGCCGCGCAGCCAGCGATGGCGATAGATGGCCGGCCCCAGCGCGCGGCCGAGCGCATAGGATACCCAGTCGCCCAGCACCGCGCCGACGACCGCGCAGATGATCACGGGCGCGGGATCGACGATCCCGGCGCCGATCAGCCCGCCGACCGCGATCATCGTCGCGATCGCCGGAATGAACAGCCCGATGACGACAAGCGATTCGAGGAAGGCGAGCACGCCGATCAGCGGCCCGCTCCACGCGGCCGAACGCGTGATCGCGTCGAGCAGATATTGCGACAGTTCGTTCATGGCTTGCTACGCTGTTCCGGCTCCGCTCCGTTTAGGCGCCACTTTATGGACCGGCGCTTAACATCCGCCGACGCCTTTAGAGGGCAAACCCGCCGGGCGCCATTTCGCTCCGCATCTTTCGATTGCGGCCCTGCGCTAAAGATCCTCGCGCCCGATCCACTTGCCGACCTGTGGCGGGATATAGTCGCCCAGCCGGTCGAGCAGGTCCGCCACCGCGCCCACCTCGATCAGCATCGATCGATGGTCCTGCGTCAGGAAGCCCGATCGCACCGCGCCGTCGAGGAAATCGACCAGCGCGTCATAATAGCCCGCGACGTTGACGATCGCGCACGGCTTGGGATGCCAGCCCAGCTGCCCCCACGTCCACACCTCGAACAGCTCCTCCATCGTGCCGATCCCGCCGGGCAGCGCGACGAAAGCGTCGGCCTTCTCCGCCATCAGCGCCTTGCGCTCGTGCATGTCGGCGGTGACGTGGAGCTGGCTGCAGCCCTTGTGCGCGACCTCGCGGTCGACCAGCGCCTGCGGGATCACGCCGATCACTTCGCCGCCGCCGGCCAGCGCCGCGTCCGCCAGCACGCCCATCAGGCCGACATTGCCGCCGCCATAGACCAGCCCGATCCCCGCCTCCGCCAGCAGCGCGCCCAGTTCACGCGCGGCATCGGCATGGACGGGGTCGCTCCCCAGGCTCGATCCGCAATAGACGGCAATCCTCATCGCTCGCTTCCCATCAGTGCTCGGAAGGTCTGCGATAGGGGCAGCGACGGGCGTCCGGCAAGGATGCGCAGCTTGTCGGCAGGCGTCGACTGCATCGCGTTGAAGCGATCGATCAGCCTGGGCGGCAGGCGGTAAAGCCGTTCGAACAGGCGATAGCGCGCATCGTCGTCGGCGACGTGGAACAGCATCTTGGCGACCATGCGGTAGAAGCTCCGCTCGCCCCAGGCGCGTGCGGCATGGACGCGCAGCGCTTCGTGGAGCGCGGGGCCGCTGAGATCGGGCAGCTCGGCGACATGGGCGGCCAGCCGCACCGCGTCGGCGACTGCGGCGCCGGTCGCGGGGTGGAGCAAGGCGGCGCGCGCGCCGGCCTTGGCGGCATGTTCGCCCCCCGATTCCCAATAGCCGTCGAAGCCGCCGTCGAGCAGCATCGGCGTCACGCCCGTCTCCTCCGCCGTCGTCTCGCCGACGCGCCAGCCATGCTGGTCGGCATAATCGTCGATCCTGCGGCGCATCTGGTGCGCATCGGCCAGCCGCCGGTCGCTATAATAGCAGGCGGCGACGAACAGCCGTCGCGCACCCAGCGGCAGCACCTGCATGAAGTGGCAGCCATCCTGCTGCGGCACCGCCGCGTCCATCACGATCGGCATCTCGATCCCGTGCGGCCGATCGAGCAGCAACTCGCGTCCCAGATATTTGCGCCAGCGTATGTCGAGCAGCCCCAGATCGCCCGGCCCGCGCGCGTCGATGACGCCCGCCGCGTCGATCGTCCGCCCGTTCGCCAGCACGACGCGCGTCGCCGATGCGCGCGCGATCCGGGCATGGACGGGTGTGTCGGGCGCCAGCACGCGCCGCAGCCCCGCATCATGCTCGGCCGGGCGCACCGCGTGATAACGGACGCCCAGCGACCGGCGGTGCGCGGGGAAGACGACGTCATAGCCGTTCCACGTCCGCGACAGGAAAGGCTCGACGATCCAGCGATGCTCGGGCTCGATATCGTTGGCGGGGAAGGCCCAGACGCGCCCGCCGCCCAGCACCGGCTGCGCCTCGATCAGCCGCAACGACAGATCGGGCCGCCGCACGCTCAGCGCGTGCGCGATCAACCCGCCGGCAAGCCCGCCGCCAAGTATGGCGAGGTCGCAGCGCATCGAACCGTCCATCGCGCCCGGTTAGCGCATTTATCGCCGGCGCGGAAATCGGCGTCTCCGCCCGCTCCATTTCGGGACGGCGCCGGCGGCCGAAGACGAGTCTTCCCACCGCCCGCGAAGCCGCCTACAGTCCGTGCATCCCCGGGGGGCCGCGCGAGCGGCTGAGAGGCGGCTGATCGGCCGCGACCCGCTGAACCTGATCCGGTTTACACCGGCGGAGGGAGCGGACAGCGCGGATGGTCCGGGAGACCATCGGGCAGGCCGCTCAATTCCGAAAACACGGAGTGAGAGACAATGGCCGACATCCCTGCCCGCACCGAGCTGAAAGTCACCACCGGCCCGATCCGCGGCAGCCGCAAGGTCCATGTCGGCCCGCTCCGGGTCGCGATGCGCGAGATCGATCTGGAGCCGTCGTCGGGCGAGCCCCCGCTTCGCGTCTACGACACCAGCGGCCCCTATACCGATCCCGCCGCGACGATCGACATCATGGCGGGCCTCCCCCAGCACCGCCGCCAGTGGATCGAGGCGCGCGGCGACGTCGAGAGCTATGACGGGCGCGACGTCCGTCCCGAGGATAACGGCCAGCTCGGTCCGGATCGCTCGGGCGGCGTCCCGCGCTTCCCCGCCACCGGGCGCAGGCCGCTCCGCGCCAGGGCGGGGATGAATGTCAGCCAGATGCACTATGCGCGGCGCGGCATCATCACGCCCGAGATGGAATATGTCGCCATCCGCGAGAATATGGGCCGCGATGCGCTGAAGGAGGCGCTGGTCCGCGACGGGCAGGATTGGGGCGCCAGCATCCCCGATCACGTCACGCCCGAGTTCGTGCGTGACGAGGTGGCGCGCGGCCGCGCGATCATCCCGTCGAACATCAACCACCCCGAAAGCGAGCCGATGGCGATCGGCCGCAATTTCCTGGTGAAGATCAACGCCAATATCGGCAATTCGGCGGTCGCGTCGGACGTGGCGAGCGAGGTCGACAAGCTCGTCTGGTCGATCCGCTGGGGCGCCGACACGGTGATGGACCTGTCGACCGGCCGCAACATCCACGACACGCGCGAATGGATCATCCGCAACTCGCCCGTGCCGATCGGCACCGTGCCCATCTATCAGGCGCTGGAGAAGGTCGGCGGCATCGCCGAGGATCTGACGTGGGAAATCTTCCGCGACACGCTGATCGAGCAGGCCGAGCAGGGCGTCGACTATTTCACCATCCATGCCGGCGTGCGCCTGCCCTATATCCCGCTCACCGCGAAGCGCGTGACGGGCATCGTCTCGCGCGGCGGATCGATCATGGCGAAATGGTGCCTCGCGCACCACAAGGAGAGCTTCCTCTACGAGCGCTTCGACGAGATCACCGAGATCATGAAGGCCTATGACATCGCCTATTCGCTGGGCGACGGCCTGCGCCCCGGATCGATCGCCGACGCAAACGACGAAGCCCAGTTCGCCGAGCTCTATACGCTGGGCGAGCTGACCAGGCGCGCCTGGGAACAGGATGTGCAGGTGATGATCGAAGGCCCCGGCCATGTGCCGATGCACAAGATCAAGGAGAATATGGACAAGCAGCTCGCCGCCTGCGGCGAGGCGCCTTTCTACACATTGGGGCCGCTGACCACCGATATCGCGCCGGGCTATGATCATATCACCAGCGGCATCGGCGCCGCGATGATCGGCTGGTACGGCACGGCGATGCTTTGCTACGTCACGCCCAAGGAGCATCTGGGCCTGCCCGATCGCGACGATGTGAAGGTCGGCGTCGTCACCTACAAGCTCGCCGCCCACGCCGCCGATCTGGCCAAGGGCCACCCGG
The DNA here is from genome assembly GCF_058790595.1 of Sphingomonas sp. EU05-FHT14C10. NCBI lineage: Bacteria > Pseudomonadati > Pseudomonadota > Alphaproteobacteria > Sphingomonadales > Sphingomonadaceae > Sphingomonas > Sphingomonas sp. EU05-FHT14C10. Next base: position 77,583 of record NZ_JBYTEN010000016.1, read on the forward strand.
CGGCCAAGCTGCGCGACGACGCGCTAAGCCGCGCGCGCTTCGAATTCCGCTGGCGCGACCAGTTCAACCTGTCGCTCGATCCCGACACGGCGGAAAAATATCACGATCAGACGCTCCCCGCCGAAGGCGCCAAGACCGCGCATTTCTGCTCGATGTGCGGGCCTAAGTTCTGCTCGATGAAGATCACGCAGGAAGTACGCGACTTCGCCGCCAAGCAGAATGCCGGCCCCGAGACGTTCATCGCTGCCGAGGAAGCCGAGGTCGGCATGGCCAAGATGAGCGAGCTCTACAACGAGACTGGCCGCGAGCTTTACATGGGCGCTGGCGGGCGGGAGCATGATTGAGCGTCGCTTTGTTGCGGGCGAGTGACAGGTGCTGATGCGGCCGGCGTAAACAGGGATAATATCCGGGCTCCGGTCGATACTGGCTATGGGGGTGTGGGATGGGCATTCTCAATACGGCGGCACGCGGCGGCTGCTTGCTTGGCTTCATTGGTTTCGTGGCGGGATTTGTCGGGCCGATGATTTTCACGCCCGAAGCCAATCAGGGGCCGATGCTGGGCATCTTCATAACCGGGCCGCTCGGTTTCGTGCTTGGTTTCATCCTGAGCGCGGTCTGGGCGATCCTACGACGCGATCCCGGCTGAACCCGCTGCCCTGAACAGATGAGGTCTTGGAACATGGGCGACGCCGCAGAGCTTGCCATCCGCGTCCGCCGCGCGGCCTTCAATCGCGCCATCGTGGAAGGCGATGCCGCCGCCATCGGCTCGGTCCTCGCGCGCGATTGCGTGATGATTACGGGCAGCGACAGCGCGGTGATCAGCGGCCGTCGCGAACAGGTTCAGGTCTGGCGGCGCGAATTCGCTTCGCCTCGTCGTCTTGCCTGCACGCGCACGCCGACGCGTTTCTTCATGTCAAAAGTCGAACCGATCGCACTCGAACAGGGCGATTGGCGCGGATGCATCGACGGCGAGGCCACCCCGGCCGCATCGGGCGTCTATACGGCCAAGTGGCGACTGATGGACGGTCAGTGGGTCATCGAGGCCGAGATTTTCGTGACCCTGGCCTGATTGCAGGCTGATGTGGAGGGGCTTGTCGCCGCCCCGCATTGACTCCGCGCGTGCGATCCGGCCTCCTCGCCGCGCAACCGCAGGGAGGCGCGTGCCATGCCGCAGTTCACCGTCAATCCGCAGCGTTTCGACCCCTACAAGAACTTCAAGTTCCGCCTGAAATGGGACGGGCGCTATATCGTCGGCGTCTCGCGTGTCAGCGGGCTGCGCCGCACCACCGAGGTGGTGAAGCATCGCGAGGGCGGCGATCCGTCCGCCGTGCGCAACGCGCCCGGCGCGACCGTCTATGAGCCGCTGGTGATCGAGCGCGGCGTCACCCACGATCTCGAGTTCGAGCATTGGGCCAACAAGGTCCATAATTTCGGCGCGGGGCTGGGCAGCGAGGTCTCGCTCAAGGATTTCCGCAAGGATGTGGTCCTCGAGCTTTTCAACGAGGCCGGGCAGGTGGTGATCGCCTACAATATCTATCGCTGCTGGCCGTCGGAGTTCCACGCGCTCCCCGATCTCGACGCCAACGGCAACGCCATCGCGATCCAGACGCTCGTCCTCCAGAATGAAGGCTGGGAGCGCGACTATGACGTGCTCGAACCCGCCGAGCCGAGCTTCGACGCGCCCTGATCCGCCCGGCGACTGCGTGCAACATGCTGTCCTACAGGCGGCTTTTCTGCTTCATTCGGGGCATGCTCCATGCCCGTACCGCCTGCCCGCCTCCGCCTCGTCGCGCCCGCCGCGATGCGCGTCATGGCATGAAGTTGAGAATCGACGCTCCAGCCTGTCAACTTTGTCAACTTCGGCGCGCTAACCGGCTGATTTCCATGCCTTTCGTCCAGGCCACAAAAAGAGGGAAAGTCCGATGAACCAACGCCTGTTGATCGCCGCCGCGCCGCTCGCGCTGCTGCTCGTCACCGGCTGCAGCAAGGCGCCGACCGAGGCCGCCGATGCCAATGCCGCCGCGCCTCTGGACAATGACTCCACGGACGCCGGGGACAATGCGGCGGACCCTGCCGCAGCGTCGCCCGATGCGGGCAATGACGCCGCCGCCAATGTCGCCGCACCGGACTCGCCGCCGCCCACCGGCCTGCTGTCCGCCTATGTCGGCAAATATCCGTTCGACAAGGTCGAGGGCCGCACCTTCCTCGATCAGCCGAGCGTGAAGGCCGCGGTCGCCGCCACCGTCGGCGACGCCGGGGTGCGCAGGTTCGTCTTCACCTCGAACGGCCCCAACGCGCCGATCGCGCTCAAGGACGGCCGCCTGCTCGCCTGGGGCTGCGAGGCGCATAATTGCGGCTTCCACAACTGGACGATCGCGATCACGCCCGACGGCAAGGATGCGCAGGTCTGCTTCTACCAGAATGACGCGAGCGCCGAGGGCGAATCGACCTGGTATCTGCCCGGCGGCAGGACCGAGAAGCGCGCCGGCAACTGCCCGTCCGAATGACGCTGGACGATCGGACGCGGATTGCGTGGACGCTGACGTGACGGAAGGCGTGACGGCGGGGGCTGAACTGCCCTAAGCCTCGGGGCGATGGTCTCCGATCCCGCCTTCATCGTCGCCGCCGTCATCGCCGTCACGCTCGTCGGCCTCGCCAAGGGTGGGTTCGCGGGGCTGGGCGCGCTGGGCACGCCGATCCTGGCGCTCGTCGTGCCGCCGGTCACCGCCGCCGCGATCCTGCTGCCCATCCTCATCGTGCAGGATGTCGTCAGCGTCTGGAGCTTCCGGCACAGCTGGAACGGGCGGATCATCATGGTGATGATGCCCGGCGCGCTCGTCGGCGTCGTCATCGGCTGGGCCTTCGCCGCGCTGCTGCGCGAGGAAGCGGTGATGGGGGCGATCGGGATGATCTCGATCCTGTTCGGGCTGTGGCGTCTCTATCTCGAACGCGGCGGCCGGTCGCCCGCGCCGTCGACATCGCCCGACTGGGTCGGGGCGCTGTTCGGCGTGGCGACGGGCTTCGCCAGCCAGATCGCGCATGCCGGCAGCCCGCCCTTCCAGATGTGGGTCGCGCCGAAACGGCTGCCGCATCTCGAATATGTCGGCACCGCCGCGATCTGCTTCGCGCTGATCAACTGGGCGAAGGTGCCTGCCTATCTCGCGCTCGGCCAGTTCACCCGCGCCAATCTGATCGTCTCCGCCGCGCTCATGCCCGTAGCGATCGCCTCGACGCTCGGGGGCGTCTGGCTCATCCGCCGCGTCAACAACCAGAGCTTCTACATCATCGTCTATGTGCTGATGATAGCGCTTGGCGTGAAGCTCGTCATGGACGCGCTGTGAGCGAGGACAGCCCGATCGCCGACGTCGCGCGCGTCCGCGCGATCCTGATCGCCGCCGCCCGCGCCGAAGAGACGATCAGCTATTCCGCACTGCTCGGCCAGCTCGGCCTGCGCTTCACCCGCCCGCGCATGCGCGCGCTGTGCAAGACCCTCGGCGCGATCGACGATGCCGGCGCCGCGCGCGGCGAGCCCGAGCTTGCCGTGCTCGTGGTGCGCGAAGGCGACGGGCTGCCCGGTCAGGGCTGGTGGGCGGGCGGACGCGCCGTCATGATGGGGCATGACGGCGACTGGACAGGGCCGGAGGCGCGCGCCTTCGTCCGTGAGCTGCAGCAGGAGGCCTATGGCTGGTGGCGCGACCATGAGCAGTGACGAGGTGGTGACCGGCGACCCGCAGGCGATCGTCGCGAAGCTCGGCCTCGCGCCGCATCCCGAAGGCGGCTGGTATCGCGAGACGTGGCGCGCGCCGGCCGCGGCTGGCGAACGCGCGATCGCGACGGCGATCCATTTCCTTCTCGAAGCCGGCCAGAAATCGCATTGGCACAAGGTCGATGCCGCCGAGATCTGGCTGTGGCATGCCGGGCATCCGCTCAGGCTGTCGATGGCGGCGGACGATGCCGGGCCGGCGCGCGCCGTCCGGCTCGGCCCCGACGTGCTGGCGGGCGACGTGCCGCAGCAACTGATCGCGCCGGGCGAATGGCAGGCGGCTGAGGCGGACAGGGGCTGGGCGCTGGTATCGTGCATCGTCGCGCCGGGTTTCGAATTTTCGGGTTTCACGCTCGCGCCGGCTGACTGGGCGCCGGGACGATAAGATAAGGGAGAAGGACATGGCATTCGACGGGCAGACGATCTGGATCACCGGCGCTTCGTCGGGGATCGGCGAGGCGCTTGCGCGTGCGCTGGCGGCGCAGGGCGCGAAGCTGATCCTGTCGGGGCGCCGGCGTGATGCGCTCGATGCGCTGGCCGGGGAGCTTGGTGTCGAAACGCTGGTCCTTCCCTTCGAGGCGACCGACTGGGCCGCGCTTGCGCCAGCGGTCGATGCCGCGTGGGGTTGGCGGGGCGGCGTGGACATGCTCGTCAACAATGCCGGGATCAGCCAGCGCAGCCTGGCGGTCGACACCAGCCCCGAAGTCTATCGCGCGATCGTCGATACCGATCTGCTCGCACCCATCTGGCTCACCCAGCTGATCCTGCCGCGCATGGCCGAGCGCCGGCGGGGGCATATCGTCGGGATCAGCTCGGTCGCGGGGCGCGTGGGCGTGGTGCTGCGCACCGCCTATTGCGCGGCCAAGCACGGGCTGATCGGCTATTGCGACGCGCTGCGCGCCGAGGTCGAGCAGGCTTACGGCATCCGCGTGACGACCGTGCTCCCCGGATCGGTCAGGACGCAGGTGGCGGCGAACGCGCTGCAGGCCGACGGGTCGCGGCGCGGGGCGTCCGACGCCAATATCGACGGCGGCATGGAGGCCGGGGAATGCGTCCGCCGCATGCTGGCAGGGATCGAGGCCGGCGAGCGCGAGATCATCATCGCCGAGGGCGGCGAGGCGATGGTCGCCGGGCTGCGCTTCACTGCACCCGACAAGCTGTTCGACATGCTTGCGGGCGCGGGCGCGAAACTGGCCGAGGAGCGCGAAAGCGCGGGCGCGGGCTGGCGGCCGGAGCCGGCGAAGGTATAGGCAGGCGCGGCCGGGCAAGCGAAAGGAAGAGCATTGAGCGACGAAGACTATGTCTATGACGAGGCGAGCGGCGAATGGATCAGCGCCGCCGAGGCGCGTGATCGCGCCGGCCAATCTGCAGTGGAAGTGCGCGATGCCGTCGGCAACCTGCTCGTCGACGGCGACAGCGTGACCTTGGTCAAGGATCTGAAGGTCAAGGGCACCAGCCAGACGCTCAAGCGCGGCACGGTCATCAAGTCGATCCGCCTGACCGGCGACGAGCAGGAAATCGATTGCCGCCACGAGACGATCAAGGGGCTCGTGCTGCGCGCCGAGTTCGTGAAGAAGCGCTGATCGGGCGATGAGCGGCGCGGTCAAACTCGGGGAAAGCTGGCTCGCGCCGCTCGGCGGCGAGTTCGAGAGCGATTATATGCGCCAGCTCCGCGCTTTCCTTGTCGGCGAGAAGGAAAGCGGCAAGCGCATCTTCCCGCTGGGCAGCGAATGGTTTCGCGCGCTCGACCTCACCCCGCTCGACAAGGTGCGCGTCGTCATATTGGGGCAGGATCCCTATCACGGGCCGGGGCAGGCGCATGGCCTGTGCTTCAGCGTGAAGCCGGGGGTGCGGACGCCGCCGAGCCTCGTCAACATCTACAAGGAATTGCAGAGCGACCTCGGCATCGCACCCGCGCGCCACGGCTTCCTCGAGCATTGGGCGAAGCAGGGCGTGCTCCTGCTCAACAGCGTGCTGACGGTCGAGATGGGGCAGGCGGCGTCGCATCAGGGCAAGGGGTGGGAACGCTTCACCGACGCAGTGATCGCCGCCGTCAACGCCCGCACCGATCCCGTCGTGTTCATGCTGTGGGGCAGCTATGCGCAGAAGAAGGCGGCCTTTGTCGACCAGAGCCGGCATCTGGTGCTGAAGGCCGCGCACCCATCGCCGCTATCCGCGCATAACGGCTTTCTCGGCTGCCGCCATTTCTCCAAGGCCAACGCCTTCCTCGAGGCGCATGGCCAGAAGCCGATCGACTGGGCGCTTCCCGAAACGGCCTAGCGCCGCGTCGCGCTCATTTCTGATCGTCGACGTTCAGCGTGCCGCTGGTGTGGCCCGCCGCGCCGGGCTTGAGATCGAGCGAGAAGGCGTCGCCATCGTCGGTGGTGCCCGCAAGGCCGGCGGCGGAGGCGGAGAATTTGAAGGCCTTCTTCGTCATCTCCTTGCCGAACCAGTCCTTGACCGTGGCGGCATCGGCGGGGGCGTCGAAGGCGATGCGGACCTGGCCGCCGCTGTGAGTGCGATCGTTGGCGGTGACGTTCATGCCGGTGACCTTCGAGCCCGGGTAGAGCTTCACCCCGCCGATATCGACATCGTCGGCGTCGAGCTGGATCTTGGGCAGCGCGATCGCGGCCTTGAGGCCGGGGGCGTCGATCGTGACGCCGCCGGTCGTGCCGTCGACGCCCGCCTTCACCTTGCCGCCGCTTTCGGTGGTGGCGTCGAGCGAGAAGTTGGTGCCTTCGCCGTGGCTGTTGCAGGCGGCGAGGAGCGACGAGGTTGCCAGCAAGGTTATCAGGCGAATCACGCTAATCCCCGTGTGTATTGCTCATATAACACAGTTACGCTCATCCGGAGCGCGGGTCAAGCGGGCGGGCGGGCGATGGGATCGGCGAGGGGCGAAAGCTCGAGAATGTCGAGCAGCGCATCACCGTGCGGCCAGGGCATGACGAGGCGCCAGCGGAAAGGCGCGACGCGCTCGACATAGCCCACCACGTCGCGATCGGCATCGGCGCCATAGGCCGGCGGCTGCCCCTCCGCATCGCGCGCGACCGCGCCCAGAAACACCATGCGATCGTCGCCGTCGGGCCACAGCCGCCCGGCCGGGCGCTCCGTCCCCGTCTGCTTGACGATGGTGAGCAGCCTGCCCTCGGCCTCGACATAGCAGGCGAAGGGCTTGAAGGCGGTGAAGGCGCGCCCGCGCGACCCGCTTCCGGCGCCAGCCCCGCCGCGCTGCCGACCGAGCCGGACCATGCGGCATTCATAGGGGCCGGGCGAAGGCGCTGCGCGCGGCAACGCCGCATCGGGATCGACCGCCGCGCCCTCCGCCGCCATCGCCGCCGTCATCCGTTCCGCCGCGACATCGGCGCGCGCCGCCGCCCAGGCATCGTGCGCGCGGGCGAGCCGATCCTTGTCGGCCGCGGTGATGAGCGATTGCCATGCGGTGGTGACGCCGTCCTCCGGCATGACCTCGACCACCGGGCGCGGCCCGGCGCTGTCGGCGGTCACCACCGGCGCTTCCTGCCGCGCCGCGCAGGCGGGGAGGAGGAGAAGGAGCAGGGCCGCCGGCCATGGCCGGACGGTCGACAATCGGCGGACCATGAAGCCTCCGCTATCCGATATTGACGCTACCAAAGGGGCGGCCCGGCCATTTTCTGTCGGCCATAAACCCGCCATTTCCGTGCATGAAGGCTGAAGAAATATGGTTAACAAGATGTAAACGTCGCGCCGCCGCCGGGCGCAAGCGCGGGGCGGATGGTCGGGGGCGTTACGATGTGTGTAGGCTGTGCCAAAGCAGGCGGAGGGGGCGAATGGCGGGGATGAGCTTCGAGGAGATGCGCGCGGATTTCATCGTCCGCCGCCGGGGATCGCTGGCGCTGCCGATGACCGGCGCGATCGTCTATAGCGTCGCGGCGCTGCTCAGCCTCGTCGTCGCGCCGCCATGGCATAATCTGACGCTGGCGCTGTGCTTCTGGGCGATCCTGCCGGTGGGGCTGCTGATCGGGCGCATCCGCGGCGAGGAAATGGGATCGCCGCCGGAAAATCCGCTGTTCGACCTGTCGGCCAAGGCGCGGATCATGGCGCTTTCCACCTGGGCGATCCACATCCCGGTGTGGATCTACGCGCCCGCGCTGCTGCCGATCAGCATCGGCATCGGCTTCGCGCTCCACTGGGTGGTCTTCTCATGGACGATCGGGCACCCGCTGGGCTTCGTCCATCTGGGCATGCGCATCGTCTTCGTGCTGTCGGCCTGGCACCTGTGCCCCGCGAACCGGATGGGCGCGGTGAGCGCCGGAATCGCGATCGCCTATCTCATATCGCTGGCGCAGCTGAGCCGGGTCGACTGGCAGAAGCGGCTGGGACTGGCGCGCGATCCGCGTTGGGGGTGAGGAATGACTATCATCCCTCCTCCAATCTGCGCCAGCGCTACCCTCTGGTCAGAACGCTCTAACCTTAGCTGGAACTTTGTCGACATCTTTGAAAGCATAAGAGATTCGCGCGCGAGTCATCTCTACGGCTGTGGCGAACGCCTTGTCCCCAAAGTGTGTTTCATCGCGCCTAGATGCCTTGTCTTCGCGCTCTAGAAGGCATTCGAGCGAATTTATGTTCAGCATCGCGTCACCCTCCTCGTTAAGGCCGATCGCGCATACGATCGAAGTACCGCTCATTCAACTCTCGAGGGAAATAGTGTTTCCGCTTAACCCATACAAAGCCTTCTGCCTTGGAGATGACAGCCACGTCGATAGGGCCGCCCACTGTCTCAAACCCACGAGATACACGGCGCTTAATGGAGGTCAGGTTAACGAGCGCCTCAGCCATTCGCGCCATCTCTGGTTTCGGCATAAACTCGACCATTTCCTCAATCTCCGTTTCCGACGATTTTTGGATCGCCTCGAAGCCCTCAGTATGCAACCCTTCGAGAAACCCGTCCTCGGCGGCCTGAGCTCGTGCCCTCATAAATGCTCGGTCATCTTCGGATAAGTCTAAAGCACCAAGTAGCTCATCGGCGATCCTAGGAATCGCACCTCTACAGAATATAGAGATGCTCTCTCTAAGAGGTGTATCGAGGCCATAGAGGAAGCGCTCGACCATTTCTCTCTGTGCAAAGGGTAGTACACGCGCCTTCACGCCGTTACGATCAATGTCGATCAGATTTGTTTGAGCGTATTTTAGTCGCTCTCCCACGACACCCTGAAGCTCATATGAAACAAGAGTTGGAAATAACTCATCCGAACCAAATCCTGCGACGATTACGCCCGTGGAACTCGGACCCACCCCTTGCTTCAATAGGGCACGTCGCATGATCTCCGTGGCCCGTGCTCGCTGTTCATTGCTAGCGGTAACCAGAATATCGGTCGCGAGGCGCTCAAAGAGCTGCAGCTCGTTTGCTGTGAAAGTTACCGGGCCATCTCCGATGAAAAGTGCGTCAGGTAGAGAATCAATAACTCGATGGAATGTATCGAGCTCTCTGTCGATCATCTCACGGCCAATGTCTCCGACGGCCGCATTTTCGGAGTAATGATCCTTAAGATCCTGGGTATCTGGGTCAATAATTTCGTTTAACCACGCCTGTCGGGCTTGATTATTAATATGAAGGAATGCCGGAGCAATATTCCGCTCTAAAGACTGCAATTTTATTCGTTCTGGAGACTGATGAGAAAAATTTGCTAGGTATTGTAAAAATGCTCTCCAGCATCACGAACATTTGCGAATCGAGGCGCATCATTCCGGTATTCTTTGATCAATACGGGAAGTGGGGCGTCCATGAAATTCATGTCGTTATTAATCATGATCGCCAAGGAATCACCTTGAGCCAGCTCAAATAGCTTGTCGGCGCTATCAAATATCTTATGCTGATCATTCCCCGCAGAAATCGTCACCGCACTGTCTGTTGCAAGCACAACGGCGGACTTGTTCAATATCGCGATTTCTGCGGTCACGAGTGCGTCACCCCTAATTCGAATTGAATCACGTATCGTTGATCTTGGCAACCCGACGCGCCATTGTGCGGCGGATTAAAGTTCACAGCTCGCCGAAACGAGCGCCAGTTAGAAAGATTGATGATTCCAAGCACATGAAAGGGATTTTCCTGATTGCGAAAGGAAGCCCGCATGGCGAACGAATAACCGCTGATCTCCCATAAGATCGCCAATTGGCAGAACCTCGTCGCCCCACCCCTAATCAATCCGCACGCAATCCTGCCCGGAGAACAGCATCCGGTAGGGCCGCCCGGCGATCAGCGTGTCGAACAGGAAGCGTTCCTGGCCTTCCTTGTCCTCGGCGGTGCGCCAGAAGCCGCGCTTGTCCTCAACCATTGCGCCGAGGCCGGGGATGGCGAGGCCGCCGTCGCGGATGACGACATCGAAGTCTCCGACCCAGCGATTGGGCGCGCGGTAGCCGCCGGCCAGCAGCTTGAGCCGCGCGGGGGCGGCGGGCTGGGGCGCGGGGGCGGCGTCGCGCGCGTAGAGACGATCGCCGTACCAGAGACGATCGAGCGGGGCGTCTTCGGCCTTGCCGCTCGCCGAGAATTCGAAGGCGAAGGCGGTGTAGCCGGGAAGATCGGTCATCAACATGCCGCCGATCGATTCCAGCCGGCCGGTGCGGCCCTCCACGACCAGATCGGCGCCGGTGCCGCCCACCGACTTGCGGATCTCGAGCGACTTGCCGTCGGCGGCGACCCAGCGGCCGGCGAAGCGATCGGGCTTCGCGACGCGGCGCGGGGCGAAGGGATCGGGCGCTGCGGGCAGCGGCTTGCCCTCCCGCACCGCACGGAGCGCGCGAATGGCGAAGGCAGTGACGCCGGTCGGCCGATGCTCGGCAAGGATACCGTTGACGCTGGCGAAGGCGCCGACGCCGGCGGGCGCATCGACATCGAAGGACGAGGAGAAAAGCAGCATGCCGCCGGTGTGGTGGAGCGTCGGCCGATCGTCGATCGCAAGACGCATGAAGCCCGAGGAATAGCGGCCGCCAATATCCCTGGCCTCGACTGAGTCCGCGAGCAGCGCTTTCGCCGTGGCATCGGGGAAGAGCGGGCCGCCGGCGCCGCGCCCAAGCGCGATGACGTAGCGCAGATAGGCGGCCATATCGTCGGCGGTGGCGACGACGGCGCCCGCCGCCATCGCTTCCTCGGTCCACGGTCCCTCGACCAGCGGCGCGCCGAACATGGGGGTGAGATCGGTGCGCGCGACATAGCCCGTCGCCATATGCGGGCGGTGGGCGTAGCGGATATGCGCGTCGGCATGCTTCATGCCGATGGGGCGCAGCACCGTCTCGCGGATCACCTCGGGATGCGGGCGGCCGGCGACGGCATCGATGATCAGGCCGGCAAGCTCATAGCCGGTGTTGGAATAATAGAAGCGCGCGCCGGGCTTCGGCCCCACCCACAGCCGGCCATCGGGCGTGTGCGGCGGGATGGCCGCGAAATTGGGCAGCCCCGAGACATGATCGAGAAGCTGGAGCGTGCTGATCGGCTCGGGCGGGACGAGGCCTTGCGGCAGGTAGCGCGCGATGGGGGCGCCCAGATCGATCCGGCCCTCCGCCGCGAGCCGCCAGAGCGCGAGCGCGGTGAGCGACTTGGAGATCGAGCCGATCTCGAACAGATGATCGGGGCCGACGGGGATGCGCGCGGTGAGATCTGCCCAGCCGATGCAGAGCGTGGCGGAGAAGCCCTCGTCATCGGTCAGCGCCATGATCATGCCGGGCAGGCCGCTGGCGGCGAGCTCGGCGCGGGCGGCGGCGAGGATCGCATCGATCGCGGGGCCATAGTCGCGCTTGCCGGGCGCCTGGAGGAAGAGGCGGGCGGGCGATGCCTCGATCACCGCGAAGGCCGGTGTCGCGGCGAGCGCCGCCGCGCCGGCGAGCAGCGCGCGTCTGGTGGTCATCATGGCACTGTCCCCTTGCCCCTATTTGGCGTGAGATTAACGGGGCTTGGGGGCGTGTCCAGTGGGGCCGCGCCCCTCAGAGCGGATCGTAGCGGACGGTGAGCGTGTCGCGCGGGCGGGGGATAGGCCAGGTGTGCCAGCGGCGGCTGTCGCGGACGAGCGTGAGCTGGCCGTTGACCAGCAGATGATAGAAGAAGATTTTCGCCTGCATGAAGGCGAAGTGCAGCCCCAGGCACATATGCGCGCCGCCGCCGAAGGGGACCCAGGCATATTTGTGGCGCGCGCGCACCTTTTCGGGCGTGAAGCGCATCGGGTCGAAGCGATTGGGGCTGGGCCAATATTCGGGCATGCGGTGCGTGAAGCCGGTCTGCAACCCGACGAAGGTGCCCGCCGGAAACGCGTAGCCGCCATAGCTGAAGGGCTTGAGCGCTCGGCGCGGGATCGAGGGCACCGGCGGCATCAGGCGCAGCGATTCCTTCATCGCATATTCGGTGAGGACGAGATCGCCGACGCGTTCATAGGGTATGGGGCCGCTGCCGAGCCCGAGGCCGAGCATCTCCTCGCGCAGCCTGTCCTGCCAGTCGCGGTGGCGGGCGAGCATCATCGCCATATAGGCGATGGTCGAGGTGGTGGTGTCGTGCGCCGCCATCATCAGGAAATTGATGTGGTCGATGATCCGGCCGTCGTCGAGCGGGCGGCCCTCCTCGTCGGTCGCGCGACAGATCTGGCTGAAGATGTCCTGCCCGTCGCCCGCGCGGCGTTCCGGAATGGCGTCGCGGAAGTGGCGCGACAGATAGCTGCGCCCGGCGACCCCGCGCCCCATCGCGGTGCCGGGAAGGGGAACGCGCACCACGGCGACGGCGGCGGCGACCATATCGATGAAGGCCTTGTTGATGCGGTCGCACTCGGGGCCGAAGGGGATGCCGAGGAAGCAGGTGGCGGCAAGGTCCAGCGTCAGCGTCTTGACCGCGGGATAGACCTGCACATGCTCGCCGCGCCATTCCCCGGCGCGCGTGGCGATGACGCGGTTGAGCCCCTCGCAATAGCTGCGCATCGCCTCCGGCTTGAAGGCGGCGGAGAGAATGCGGCGATCGGCGCGGTGATGGTCGAAGTCCATCAGCATCAGCCCGCGCGGGAAGACGAGATTGAGGACGGTGCCCCAGCCCTGCTCGGACGAGAAGATGCGATCGCGGTCGAACAGCACGAACTCGTTGGCCTCGGCGCCGAGCAGCGTGACGAGGCGGCCGCCGAAATTCTTCGAGCGATAGACGTTGCCGTAGCGATCGTGCATCCGCTGGACGAAGGCGGGAGGGTCGCTGAGCATCTGGACGGTGGTGCCGACGATCGGCCAGCCGTCCTCGCCCGGCACGTCGGCCAGGATATTGGGGTCGTTTTCCGGCAGCCAATGCGGGTTCGACCTGATCGTGCTGGCCAACGTCACCGCGCGCCGATCCCGACGATCCGGCGTAGCTGGCCGTCATTCACCGGATTGAAGAAGCTGCCGCCGACATGACCAGGTTTGGACCAGACGATGCGGGCAAGCACCGCACCGAGGCCGGGGATGCGCAGGCGGACGAGGCTGCCGGGTGCGACCGCGTCGCTCGTCTCGGCCATGAAGCCTTCGCCTGAGATGTCGCGCAGGACGACGTCGATCCCGTGATAGCCGAGCGCCCGCATCGTGGCCGACGCGCAGACGGCAAGCCGCTCGGCCTGACGCCGGTCGTCCTGCGGTTCATGCTGCACGGCAAGCCTGGCGGCAATGCGCACGGTTAACGGTCCCTCCCTCGCGAGGGCCTTTTAGAACCGCATCCGTAATCAAAGCGTAAAGCCAAGTTGCCGGAAACGTGAAACCGGCGCATCAAAACTGCGCCGAAATGGAGTGAAACGATGCGCGACGATCGGATCGACGCCTATATCGAAAAGGCGGCGCCATTTGCCCGGCCGATCCTTGGCCAGTTGCGCGAGTGGATTCACGCCGCCTGCCCCGAGGCGGAAGAGACGATGCGCTGGAGCAGCCCGAGCTTCACTTACAAGGGGCGTATCCTTGCCGGGTTGGCGGCGTTCAAGGCGCATGCGAGCTTCGGCTTCTGGCAGGGCGAGGCGGCGGCCGGCGAAAAGGGCGAAGGCGCGATGGGGCAGTTCGGGCGGCTGACCAGCCTTGCCGACCTGCCCGACGAAGCTGCGTTCCGCGCGATGGTCGCGAAAGCGATGGCGCTGGGCGAGACGGGGCAGAAACGGCCGGCCAAGCATGCGCCGCGCGCCGCGATCGCCATGCCCGACGACTTGCAGCACGCGATCGATGCCGTGCCGGCGGCCGCAGCGACCTGGGAGGGGTTCCCGCCGGGCAAGCGCCACGATTATCTCGAATGGGTGACCGAGGCGAAGCGCCCGGAGACGCGGGCCAAGCGGATCGCGCAATCGGTCGAATGGCTGGCCGAGGGCAAGGCCCGGCACTGGAAATATGAGAAATGCTGAAACGCAGTGGCGGCGGAACCGGGCCTGGCTCTTCTCCACATCTCCTAGCCCCCGAAACAGGCGTTCGCCTCTGG
>NZ_JBYTEN010000017.1:0-86188 GCF_058790595.1 Sphingomonas sp. EU05-FHT14C10
TCCCACAGAGTGTATCCTGGATGGGAGGCCGGGTGGGGGAGCGGGCCGGTGCCGCGCCTGATCCGGATTCCCGGATCAGGCTTAAGAGATCGGGAGTAAAAGCAGATGGGCGACGGCGAGACGACGATCGACAGCGGCATCATTCTCCGATCGGACCCCAAACGCACGGTGATCCGCCCGTTCGAGCCGGGCGACCCGCCGGGCTTCGGCGTCGAGGGGCGGCCGCGTGCCCAGCGCATCGCCGACCGCATCCTCGAACTCGATGCCGACGCGCTCCACGCCGAGCTGAAGGCGATGACCGACGCGCTCGCCCCGCGCCACCGCGATCTGGAAGCAATCCTGATGCGCCGGTTCGAGGAAGTGAACGGCCTCGTCATCGACCGCTGCCTCGTCCCGCGCGAACAGGCGCTGCTGATCGGCGCCTATTTCAGCGAGGAATATTCGTACGAGGCGGCAGCGCTGTTCAATCCCAGCATCGTCCTGCATCCCGATCAGGGCGGCGTCGGCGAAGGCGCGCTGCGCTTCATCATGTCGCTGCGCGGAATCGGCGAGGGACATGTCTCCTCGGTCACCTTCCGCACCGGCATCTGGGAGGCCGACGGCACGATCATCGTCGATACGCCCAGCCGCTACTCGGTCGCGCCGCGCGTTACGCGCGAGGATGGCGACATGATCCGCCTCGGCTGCGCGGAGAGCCATGACATATCCGAAACGGTGATCTTCCCCCTCACCCCGGCGCAGCGGCAGGGGATCGAGGATGTCCGCCTCGTCCGCTTCCTCGACGATGACGACGCGACGCCGCGTTATTTCGGCACCTACACCGCCTATAGCGGATCGACGACGCGGCAGGAGATGCTCGACACCGAGGATTTCTCGAACTTCGGGATGCGTCCGGTGACCGGGCCGATCGCATCGGGCAAGGGCTTGGCGATCTTTCCGCGCCTGATCGGCGGGCGCTATGCCGCGCTCGCCCGCCACGACAATGAGAATATCTGGCTGCTCACCTCCGACGATCTCTACGCCTGGGAAGGCGGTGGCCGGCTGCTGACCCCGCGCTGGCCGTGGGAGTTCGTGCAGATGGGCAATTGCGGATCGCCGATCGAGATCGACGAGGGCTGGCTGGTCATCACCCACGGCGTGGGCATGGTCCGCAACTATTGCATCGGCGCCTGTCTGCTCGACCGCGACGATCCCGCGCGCGTGCTGGCGCGGACCGAAGCGCCGATCCTGCGTCCGGACGAAGGCGATCGTGACGGCTATGTCCCCAATGTCGTCTATAGCTGCGGCGCGATCGCCAAGGGCCGGACGCTGCTGCTCCCCTATGGCGTGGCCGACAGCTATGCCACGTTCGCGACGGTGGACATCGATCGACTGGTGAAAGCGATGAAACCGGTTTCATGAGACCTTGAAGCCAGCAGGGCTATGCGCCTATCTGGACGCTGTTGCACCGCAGCATCGGGAACCCCGCCATGTCAGCTTCCGCGAGCCGTCATCCCGGCCTCGTCATGTTCGCGCTCGCCACGGGCGGCTTCGCGATCGGCACCGCCGAATTCGCGGCGATGAGCCTGCTCCCCTATTTCTCCGCCGGGCTTCACATCGACGCACCGACGGCGGGCCATGTGATCAGTGCCTATGCGCTGGGCGTGGTGACGGGCGCGCCGGTGATCGCGGTGCTGGCCGCGCGCGTGGCGCGGCGGACCCTGCTCATCGGCCTGATGCTCTTCTATGCCATCGCCAATCTGCTGAGCGGACTGGCTCCCGACTATCACATGATGCTGCTTTTCCGCTTCCTGAGCGGGCTGCCGCACGGCGCCTATTTCGGCGTCGCGGCGCTTGTCGCGGCGTCGCTGGTGCCGGCGAACAGGCGCGCGCAGGCCGTAGCGCGGGTGATGGCGGGGCTGACCGTCGCGACGATCCTCGGCGTGCCGGCGGCAAGCTGGGTCGGTTTCGCGATCGGCTGGCGCTGGGGCTTCGTGATCGTCGCGGCGCTCGCGACGCTGACCGCGCTGCTCGTCTGGCTCTACGCCCCGCACGATCCCCCCGCCGAGGGCGCGAGCCCGCTGCGCGAATTGGGCGCGCTGGGCAACCGGCAGGTGTGGCTGACGCTCGCGACTGGCGCGATCGGCTTCGGCGGGCTGTTCGCCGTCTATACCTATGTCGCCTCGACGATGATCGAGGTGACGCATGTCTCGGAAGCGCTGGCGCCGCTCGTCCTCGCCATCTTTGGCGTCGGGCTGACGCTGGGCAATCTCGGCGCGGCATGGGCGGCGGATCGCGCGCTGATGCCGACGGCGGCGGGGATGTTCCTGTGGAGCGCCGTATCGCTCGCGCTCTTTCCCTTCGCCGCGCCCCATCTGTGGAGTCTGTCGATCGTCGTCTTCCTGATCGGCATCGGCGGCGGCGTCGGCACCGTGCTGCAGACCCGGCTGATGGACGTGGCGGGGGACGCCCAGACGCTTGCCGCGGCCCTTCATCACAGCGCCTTCAACCTCGCCAACGCGATCGGACCCTGGCTGGGCGGGCTGGCGATCGCCGCCGGCTATGGCTGGACCTCGACCGGCTGGGTCGGCAGCCTGCTGGCGCTGGGCGGTCTCGCCATCCTCGGCATCGCCGCGCTCGATGCGCGGCGCGGCGCGGGAAAGCCCGCGCCGGCCTGCTGACCGATCAGGCGGCCAGCCGCCGCCTGAACAGCGCATCGAGCGAAATCGCGCCGCCGCCCTGTGCGATGAGCGGAAGCAGCAGCCCCGCCCAGCTGAGATGCGTCGGCCAGGCATCGGGATAGACGAAGATCTCGATCACCGCCGTCATGCCGAGCAGCGCCAGCGCCGCCGGGCGCGTGGCAAGGCCGAGAACGAGCAGGATCGGGAAGAGATGCTCCGAATAGGTCGCGACGTGCGCCGCGAGTTCGGGCGGCATGAAAGGCAGCGCATAATCGGTGCGGAACAGTTCGTAGGTACTGTCGGTGATGGTCAGCAGCCCTTCGACCTTGGTGCGCCCCGACGTGAAAAACACCGCCGCAATGCCGAGGCGCGCGACCAGAAGCAGCAGGGCGGGCGGCAGCAGGCGCTGCGCGAGCGACGCCGCGCGCCGATAGAGATTGGGGATGCTCATGCTGTGGCTCCTTCCGGTCGCGCGATCGGTCACGACGCCTTGGGCGTCAGCGAGCCGTAGCCCTTGGGGGTCTTGGTCTTGGTGCAGGTGCCGGCGGGGACGAGCTTCCACGCGTCGCCCTGATAATTGACCTTGGAGGTGCCGGCGCAGCTGGTGCCCGCGCCCGCCTTGCAATCATTCTTGCCGGCCAGCGAAACGCCGTAGCATTTCTCCATCGGCTTCTGCCCGCCCGCGGCATTGGCGGTGCCCGCGCCGGCGATGGCGACGGTCAAGGCCGCCGCGACGATGGTCGTCATATTGGTCATGTTCTTCTCCGTGATTGCGATGAAATCGGCATCCGCGCCCGGCATGCGGCCGGCCATGTGGAGCACGGGCCGGCCGCAAGGTGACCGGCTGGGGGCGCTGAAATGCCGGAACACGCCCGACAGTTCGGCGCTGTCGCGGCAACGGTTACGACCGACGCGATTTTTGTCGCGCCTCCCAAAAAAACGTGAGCGCCCGTCATTCCGACTGTAACTTCGCGCGCGACCCGCGCGAAAAGGCGGTTCGGGAGTGCGCATGCGAGCAGGCGAGGAACAGTTGCGGGCATGGATGGTGGCTGGGCTGGACGGCGATGCCGCAGCGCATGCCGTGTTGCTGCGCGCGCTCGTCCCCATGCTGCGCGCCTTCTATCGCCGCCGCGTCGGCAGCGGCGACCATGATGTCGAGGATCTGGTGCAGGAGACTTTGATCGCGGTGCATACGCGCCGCGCCACATATGACCGGGATCGCATGTTCAGCGCCTGGCTGTTCGCGATCGCGCGCTACAAGATGATCGATCATTTCCGCCGCGCACGCCACATGGTCGATGTCGAGGACGTGCAGGAGATGCTGGTCGCCGAAGGCTTTGAGGACGCCAGCAATGCCCGGATGGACGTCGACCGGCTGCTGGGCGCGCTGCCGCCCAAGCAGGCGCGCGCGATCCGCGCGACGCGCATCGAGGGGCTGAGCGTCGCCGAGGCCGCCGAAGGCGCGGGCATCGGCGAATCGGACCTGAAGGTCTCGGTTCATCGCGGGCTGAAGCGCCTGGCCCAGCGCATCGTGGGGGACGGGCGATGAACACCGACATGCTGATCGATCAGC
Organism: Sphingomonas sp. EU05-FHT14C10; assembly: GCF_058790595.1. Classification (NCBI taxonomy): domain Bacteria; kingdom Pseudomonadati; phylum Pseudomonadota; class Alphaproteobacteria; order Sphingomonadales; family Sphingomonadaceae; genus Sphingomonas; species Sphingomonas sp. EU05-FHT14C10. The sequence continues at coordinate 4,234 of NZ_JBYTEN010000017.1, forward strand.
TTGCCACCGACGTGAAGCCCGTGCCGCGCCACGGCGTCATGCGCAGGATCGGCCTCGGCGTCGCCGCCGGCGCGATCGTCACCGTCGGGCTCATCGGCCTGTGGCTGGGCTTCCGCGCCGATCTGATGCAGGCGATGCACGGTTTCCATTTCTGGATGAAGTGGAGCTACACCGCGTCGCTGTTCATCGGATCGCTGATCGCGACCGCGCGGCTCGCCCGCCCCGACGCCCAGCCGCTCCGCTGGTTGTGGCTGCTCGCCATCCCGGTGCTGCTGCTCGCCGCCGTCACCACGATCGAGATGATGCACGCGCCGCCGGCCGACTGGCTGAAGATGTGGTTGGGGCATAGCTGGAAGCGCTGCCCGTGGATCGTGCTGATGCTTTCCGCGCCGATCTTCATCGGGCTGCTCTGGTCGTTCCGTCGGATGGCGCCGACGCGGCTGCGCGCGGCGGGGGCGGCGGCGGGCATGGCGGCGGGGGCCTGCGCCGCGACGCTTTACTGCATGCATTGCCCCGAGGTCTCGGCGCTGTTCGTGCTGACCTGGTATTCGCTCGGCATCCTGCTCGCCGCCGCGATCGGCGCACTGATCGGCCCGCGTTTCCTGCGCTGGTAAAGTTATGCTGTAACCGGTCGGCACCCGGCGTCGAAACAGCAAGCGCCATCACGGCAGACTCTATTTCGGGAGAATGAAATGATCAGCATCAAGTCGGGCGCCAGCGTCGCCGCCTCCGCCGCGCTTCTTGCCATCGCCGGCCTGTCGGTCGCAGCGCCGGCCAATGCCGCGTCGCACGAAGGCGCGGCCAAGGTCCACTGCTACGGCGTCAACACCTGCAAGGGCACGTCGGACTGCAAGACCGCAAAGAATGACTGCAAGGGCCAGAACAGCTGCAAGGGCCAGGGCTTCAAGGAAATGTCGTCCAAGCAGTGCACCGCCGCCGGCGGCAGCCTGACCGAGAAGTAAGCGGCAGCGCGCCCGGCTGCCCCAAGGCGGCCGGGCCGCGTTCACGGAGACGCACCATGACCGTCCCGCGCCTTGCGGACCATCATTTCGGGCTGGGGCTGCGCAAGCCGCATTATGCCGAGTTTCTCGACGGCGAGGTGCCCGTCGACTTCGTCGAGGTCATCTCCGAGAATTTCATGGTCCCCGGCGGGCGGCCGCGCGCCATATTGCGCCGCATCCGCGAGAAGCATCCGGTCGCGCTCCACGGCGTGTCGATGTCGATCGGGTCGGCCGATGGCCTTGATGCCGATTATCTGAAGCGGTTGCGCGCGCTGTTCGACGAGATCGATCCGCTCTTCGTCTCGGACCATCTCAGCTGGTCGCGGATCGACGGCTTCAATTCGCATGACCTGCTGCCGCTGCCCTATACCGAAGAAGCGCTCGCCACCGTCTGCGCCAATATCCGCCGCGCTCAGGATGCGCTGGGGCGCACGATGCTGATCGAGAATCCGTCGAGCTATATCGCCTTTCCCGGCGCGCCGATGACCGAGTGGCAGTTCATCGAGGCGATGTGCGCCGAAACCGGCTGCCACCTGTTGCTCGACGTCAACAATGTGTTCGTCAGCGCAAGCAATCATGGCTTCGATGCGCTCGCCTGGCTGGGCGGAATCCCCGCCGGTCGCGTGCGCCAGATCCACCTCGCCGGCCATTCGCAGGGTCGCGACATGCTGATCGACACGCATGACCGCCCCGTGCCCGCATCGGTCTGGGATCTTTACGCCCATGCCGTCGCGCTGACCGGCCCCGTCGCGACGATGATCGAGCGCGACGACGACATCCCCCCGCTCGCCGATCTGCTCGCCGAGCTGGATTGCGCGCGCGCGATCGCCGGCGGTGTGCGGGCCTGCGTCGCGGCATGAGCCTGATCGCCCTGCAGCGCGACTTTCGCGCCTGGCTCGACGGCGCATCGGACGACGCGGCGGCACGGATCGGGCCGCAGGCGGCGGCCGGGCTGCTCGTCTATCAGAATAATTATCGCGCCGCCCTGATGGCCTGCCTTGCCGACACGTTCGAGCGGGTGCGCGCCTGGATCGGCGAGGATGCGTTCGAGGCGGCGGCGATCGCGCATATCCGCGGCCACCCGCCCCATGCCTGGACGCTCGACGCCTATGCCGAGGGCTTCCCCGACAGCATCGCCGCGCTCTGGCCCGACGACCCCGAAGTCGGCGATCTGGCGTGGATCGACGGTGCGCTGGCCGAAGCCTTCGTCGCGCCCGATGCCGATCCGGTCGCGATGGCCGATCTAAGCGCGATCGACTGGGACAATGCCGTGCTGCGCTTCAGCCCCTCGATCGCGCTGGCTCCCGCCGCCAGCAACGCCGCCGCCATCTGGTCGGCGCTGTCGGCCGGAGAAGCCCCGCCCGCCACCGCGCGCCTGCCGATCCCCGGAGCGATCATCGTCTGGCGACAGGATGGCATGTCCTGCTTCCGCAGCATCGAGACGGTCGAACGGCTGGCGATCGATCATGCGATGAGCGGCGCGAGCTTCGGCGCGCTCTGCGCGATGCTGGTCGACAGCCTCGGCGAAGCGGAAGGCGCCGCGCAGGCCGGCGCGCTGCTCGGCCAGTGGTTGCGCGACGGCCTGATCGTGGGCGTGGATTAAAACATCCTCATTTCACCGGCCCGCCGTTCACCGCCGGCGCGCCCTTCAGATAATGGCCGAGCCAGGCCTGCACTTCCTTGTAGAATTGCCGGCTGTCCTCGGGCTTGGTGATCCAGTGCCATGCGTCGGGCCAGACGAGCAGGCGGCTGGGCACCTGCATCCGCTGCAGCGTCGACCAGGCCTCGAGCGTATTCGCCAGCGGCACGCGATAGTCGCGCTCGCCGATGCTCATCAGCATCGGGGTCTTCCAGTCGGCGCCGTAGGTGATCGGGCTCTGGTCGCGCCACACCTTGCTGTCGCCCCAGGGCGGCCCGCCGCTGGCGACCTCGCGGCCATAGTTGAAGTCGCTCGTCCCCCACTGGGTCAGCAGGTCGACTTCGCCGGCATGGCTGACGAGACATTTGTAGCGCGTCGTCGTCGCCTCGATCCAGTTGGTCAGGTGGCCGCCATAGCTCGCCCCGCCTGCGCAGGCATTGCCCGCGTCGATGAAGGCGTAGCGCTTCGCTGCCTCGTTCACCGCCTCGTCGATTTCCTCGGCGGGGCCGCGCAGCGGATCGAGCTTGATGTTGCGCGCGAACTGCTCGCCATAGCCGGTCGAGCCCGTATAGTCGGTCAGGAGCACGACATAGCCGGGTGCGGCGAGCAGATGATAGTTCCAGCGCAGCCCGATCTGGTCGGCATTGCTGCTCGCCGGCCCGCCATGGATGATGACGAGCAGCGGATATTTCTTCTTCGGGTCGAAGGCCGGCGGGGTGACGATCATGCTGTGGATCGTCCGCCCCTTCTTGCTGATAAAGCTGAAATGTTCCGGGCTGCTCCAGTCGATCGTCGCGGCGAGCGCGGTGTTGACGCTGGTCAGGTTGGCGTGGCTTTTCTTCGCCGGATCGACGCGCACGATCTCGACCGGGCTGACCGAGCTGCCATAGCCGGCGATCAGGCGAAGCTGCTTCGCCTTGTCGGGGATGACGAGGCTGGTGTACCCGCCGGTCCTGGGCGCGATCACCAGCTCGGGCTTTCCGCCGTCGATGCCGAGGCGGTAGATATTCTCGTTCGCCGCCTCGGGCACCAGCATGTAGATTTGACGGCTGTCTGGGGTGACGGCGAAGGAGGCGGGTTCGCGATCGAAGCCCGCCGTCAGCGTCGTGATCGCGCCGCCCGCGGGCCAGCCGACCTTGGCAAGGCGCGGCAGGTCATAGACTTCCTGCCCTTGCGTGTTGTGCGTGAAGAGCAGGGCGCGGCCGTCGGGCGTGAAGGTGGGATCGGAAAATTCGCCCGCTTCCTCGGTAACCGGCTTCGGCTCGCCGCCCTCGGCGGGGATGCGGTAGAGCTTGTAGTTGACGCGCGCGAACGCGGCGTTCCAGCGCTCGGTCGTCGCGATGAAGACGATCTCGCGCCCGTCGGGGCTCCATACCGGCGACAGCGTCGCGCCGCCGTCGCCCTGCGCCGACCCGAAGAACCCCTCCTGCGCGGCGAGGTTGGTCGGCGCGATGATGTCGCGCGCGGCCGCGCCATCAACGAGCGGCTGAACCATGATCGTCGGGCGCTTCTCGTCGATCCACTGGTTCCAGTAGCGGATCGGGAAATGTTCGTAGACGCGGACATTATATTTGCGCGCCTTGATCGCGGCGGCATCGGCGCGGTTTGCGGCATCGTCCTTCGCGTCGGGGAAGACCGAGGATTCGAAGAGGATCGCCTGCCCGTCGGGGCGCCATTGCGGATTGGACGCACCGGTCGACACGCTCGTCGCGCGCACCGCCTCGCCGCCCGCGAGATCGAGGATATAGACTTGCGGCGCATCGTCGCCGTCGCGCTTGGCGACAAAGGCGATGCGGCGGCTGTCGGGTGACCAGGCTGCGTCGCTCTCGCCGCCCTTGCCGCTGGTCAGGCGGCGGGGGGCGGCCGATCCGTCGGCCGGGACGATCCACAGGTCGGTGACGGCCTTGTCGGCTTCATAGGAAGGCTCGTTGAGCGTGTAGACGACCCAGGCGCCGTCGGGGCTGACGACCGGCGCGCCGACGCGCTTCATCATCCACAACGTCTCGTGCGTGATCGGGACCCTGCCCGCCGCCGACGCCGCCATCGGCACCAGCGCGGTGCCGAGCGCAAACGCCAGCAGGCCAGCCGAAAAACGTGATGCGCGCATGATTGCCCCCTCGAAGAATCGTTCTGATCCTTAAGGACTAGCGGAGCGACGCAGCCATGTCTCTCCTCGCCGCGAGCGGGCCGAGCCTGAACGGGAGGTGATTTCCCGTCATTGCGAGCGCAGCGAAGCAATCCAGTCCGATGTCGAACATCCCTGGATTGCTTCGCTGCGTTCGCAATGACGAAATATGGCCTAGATCTCGATCCGTTCGGCGACGGGCTGGAGGCGCGGGCTGAGCAGGTGAACCACACCCAGCGCGAAGAAATAGGCGCTGCCCGCGACGACGAAGATCGGCGTGTAGCTGCCGATGCTGTCGAGGACGTAGCCGGTATATTTGGACATCACCATGCCGCCGACCGCGCCCAGCGTGCCGCCGATGCCGATCACCGATCCCACCGCCGCGCGCGGGAACAGGTCCGACGGCAGCGTGTAGAGGTTGGCGGAGAAGGCCTGATGCGCCGCCGTCGCGATGCCGATCACCAGCACCGCCACCCACAAATTGTCGTAATGCTGCGCAAAGAAGATGGGCGTGACCGCGATGGCGCAGCCGAGCATCGTCATCTTGCGCGCGAAATTGCAGCTTCGCCCCGCCTTCATCATCGTCGACGATGCCCAGCCGCCGACGATGCTGCCGACGTCGCTCAGCACGTAGATGGCGACGAGCGGCGGGCCGAAGCTCTTGAGGTCGAGGCCATAGCGTTCGCCCAGATAGCCGGGCAGCCAGAAGAGGAAGAACCACCAGATCGGGTCGATGAAGAATTTGCCGAGCGCATAGGCCCAGGTCTCGCGCACGCCGATCAGGCGGCGCCAGGGCAGCGGCTTGACCGGGTCGGCGGGGTCGCTTTCGATCCACGCCAGCTCCGCCGACGATAGGCGCTTCTGCTCGCGCGGGCGGCGATAGATGGCGACCCAGGCGATCAGCCAGACGATGCTGAACAGCCCGGTGACGATGAAGGCCATGCGCCAGCCATAAGCAATGGTCAGCCAGGGGACGATCAGCGGCGTGATGATCGCGCCGACATTGGCGCCGGCGTTGAACACGCCGATCGCCAGCGCACGCTCCTTGGCGGGGAACCATTCGGTCACCGCCTTGATGCCGGCGGGGAAATTGCCAGCCTCGCCCACGCCCAGTCCGAAACGGACGGCGGCGAACTGGGTGACGCTGTGGACGAAGCCGTGGCCGATATGCGCGGCCGTCCAGATCACGAAGGCGATGGCATAGCCGAAGCGCGCGCCGATCCGGTCGACGATGCGGCCGAAGCCGATATAGCCGATCGCATAGGCGGCCTGGAACCAGAAGACGATGTCGGCATAGGCGGTCTCCGTCCAGCCGAGTTCGAGCGACAATGTCGGCTTGAGCACGCCGATCATCTGGCGATCGACATAGTTGATCGCGGTCGCCGCGAAGAGCAGCGCGACGATCACCCAGCGATAGCGGCCGGCCCTGCCCGCCGCTGCTTCCGTCACCGCCGCGGCGTTGCCCTGACCTGCCATATACGCATCCCCTTCATTTTCACTCCGCCCGCGGCTCTGCGGCCACGATACGGCATTCGATCGCTTCCTCGTCGCCGAAACGCGCAACGGCGGTCTGCCCCGGTGCGATCGGATGGACCCCGCTGACGGCGCCCGTCGACACCCAAGTGCCCGGCGGCGGCGTGATGCCGCGCGCGGCAAGATTTTCAAGCAGCGCGCGGAGCGACCCGGCGCTGCCGTCGGGGAAGGACGACGCCTTGCCCTCGCCGATCGTCACGCCGTCAATCAGCGTCGCCACCCGCCAGTCGTCGATCGCGCGGTCACGCCAGCCGACGATCTCGGGGCCGATCACCAGCCCGTTATTGTTGCCGAAGTCCGACGCCGTCACCAGCGGGCCGAGCGCGTTGATCCCCGGAAAGGGCGAGCTCGCGATCTCGAACCCCAGATGCACAGCATCGACGGTGGCGAGCGCATCGTCGAGCGTCCAGTGAAGCCGGCCCGGCTCGACCATGCCCAGTTTGAACAGGAATTCCGATTCGATCGCACCGAATCCGCCCTCGAAAACGGCGACTTCCGGCCGGTCTTCCGCGTCGGTCAGGCTGCCCGCGAAGATCGGGCCGCACAGCCGCGTCGTCCCCAGCTCCACATCGAGCGGCGGGGGCACCCGGCCGACTTTCCAGCCCACCACCGGCGCCCCCCACAGCGCGATCGCGCGGTCCTGAATGGCATAGGATTGGGCGAAGGAAAGCGGCGGATTTCCGGGATATTCGGGCAATGCCCGCGCCGCCTTTCGCGCGGCGACGAACGCCTCGGCGATCGCCTCATTCCCCGTCGCTGCTTGCTCGTCCGCCATCGGCACTGCTTTCCTCTCGTCGGCGAACGAGCTATAGGAAACCGGTGTCATTGTCCATGCCCTGTCCGCGCGCTATGCGGGGCGGGCAAGGGGAGTATCGGGTTTGAGCGAGGGTGCGGGCGGTTCGCGGGGCGGAAAGCCGACGATCAACGACATTGCGCGACTGGCCGGCGTGTCGAAGAAAACGGTGAGCCGCGTCATCAACCGCTCGCCGCTGCTCAACGAGGAGACCCGCCGTCGCGTCGACGCGGTGATCGCCGAGACGGGCTATGTCCCCAACCCCCAGGCGCGCGCGCTGGCGCTGCGGCGCAATTTCCTGATCGGGCTGGTCCACGACAACCCCAATGCCCAGATGGTGCTGGGGATGCAGCAGGGCATATTGGGCGTGCTGGCCAACACCGAATATGAGCTGATCGTCCGCCCGGTGAACCGCGGGTCGCCGACGATGGCCGACGACATCCGCGCCTTCCTGACGCGCCAGCGGCTCCACGGCATCGTGCTGCTGCCGCCGATTTCCGAGAATGACGCGCTCGCCGCGCTCTGCGACGAGCTGGACTGCCGCTATGTCCGCATGGGATCGGCGCAGCTCGACCAGCCCGAGCGGATGGTCGGCTCCAACGACCGCGAGAGCGTGCGCGAGGCCACGCAGTTCCTGATCGAGCAGGGGCACCGGACGATCGGGATCGTCACCGGACCGCAGGGCTTCCGCTCGGCCTTCGAGCGCCGGTCGGGTTTTGGCGAAGCGCTGGCGGCGGCCGGGATCGAGCTACCCGACGCGCTGGTCGTCGAAGGCACTTACCGCTTCGAATCGGGTGTGGCGGCCGGGCACAGGCTGCTCGATTCGCGCCCGCGCCCGACGGCGATCTTCGCGTCCAACGACGAGATGGCGGCGGGCGTGCTCCACGCGGCGCGCGCGCGCGGGCTCGACGTGCCCGGCGATCTTTCGATCATCGGTTTCGACGATACGTCGATCGCCGCGCATCTCTGGCCCCCGCTTACCACCGTGCGCTGGCCGATCGCCGACATGGCGCGCGCCGCCGCCTACAAGCTGCTTGCCGACACGCCCGACGCCGACGCGCAGGCCGCCGCGCCTTCGCTCTTCCTGTCGACGCTGATCAAGCGCGCATCGGTCGCGCAGCCGCGCGGCTGATGCTTGATTCGTCGAATGACACCGGTTACCAATCGCGCCGAGAGGAAATCCCGACATGTACGTGAAAACCTACCACGCAACTCACCCCGACATGATGGACAGCGTCAGCAACGACGCGCTGCGCGACCGCTATCTGGTCGGCGGACTGTTCCGCGAGGGCGAGGTCGTCCTCAACTATTCGCACAATGAGCGCTTCGTGATCGGCGGCGCCGCGCCCGGCGCGGCCCCGGTCGCCCTCCCCCGCCAGGCCGAGCCGGCCTCGGCCGCGGGCAAGCCCTTCCTCGAACGCCGCGAGATGGCCGTCGTCAATGTCGGCGGCGCGGAAGGCACCGTCACCGTCGACGGCGCCGACTATGCGCTGGCGACAAAGGAAGCGCTCTACCTGCCGATGGGCACCACCGATGTAAGCTTCGCCGGCAAGGGCGCGCGCTTCTACATCGTCAGCGTCCCCGCGCACGCGACCTTCCCGATCAAGAAGATCACGCTGGCCGAGGCCAATCCGCTGGAGCGCGGCGGGCTTGAGGGATCGAACGAGCGGACGATCTACCAGCTCGTCATCCCCGGCGTCTGCCAGTCGGCCCAGCTGCTGATGGGCATGACGATCCTGAAGCCCGGCAGCGTGTGGAACACCATGCCGCCGCATCTCCACGATCGCCGGTCGGAAATCTATTTCTACTTCGATCTCGAAGGCGACGATCGCGTCTTCCATTATATGGGCGAGCCCGATTCGATGCGGCACATCGTCGTCGGCAACGAGGAAGCGGTGATCTCCCCCCCCTGGTCGATCCACATGGGTTCGGGCACCAAGGCCTATGCCTTCATCTGGGCGATGGGCGGCGAGAATCTCGACTATACCGACATGAATGTCCTCGACATCTGCCAGCTCAAATGACCGGGCTCTTCGATCTTAGCGGCAAGATCGCCGTCGTCACCGGCGCGAATACCGGCATCGGGCAGGGCATCGCTGTCGCGCTGGCTAGGGCTGGCGCGGACGTGGCGGTCGTCGGGCGATCGGCCTGCGACGAAACGGTCGCGCTGATCGAGGCCGAAGGGCGCAAGGCGGCGTTCATCGCCGCCGACCTCTCGACCATCGCGCCGGTCCAGTCGATCGTCGACGAAACGATCGAGCGGCTCGGCGGGCTCGACATCCTCGTCAACAACGCCGGGATCATCCGCCGCGCCGACGCCGTCGATTTCAGCGAGGCGGACTGGGACGCGGTGATCGACACCAACCTGAAAAGCGTCTTCTTCCTCTGCCAGGCGGCGGGGCGGCATATGATCGCCGGGGGACGCGGCAAGATCATCAACATCGCATCGATGCTCAGCTTCCAGGGCGGGATCCGCGTGCCCAGCTATACCGCATCCAAATCGGGCGCGGCGGGGCTGACCAAGCTGCTGGCCAACGAATGGGCGGCCAAGGGCATCAACGTAAACGCGATCGCGCCGGGCTATATCGCGACCAACAACACCGCCGCGCTGCAGGCCGACGAGGCGCGCAACAAGTCGATCCTCGACCGCATCCCCGCCGGCCGCTGGGGCGCGCCCGACGATATGGGCGGGGCGGCCGTTTTCCTCGCCTCGCGCGCGTCGGACTATGTCAACGGCCATATCCTCGCGGTCGACGGCGGCTGGCTCGCGCGCTGAGGCCGAGCCTGCCTCCCGCTCAGTGCGCCTTCTTGCCCTGCGGCGACTGGACTTCGTGCACGGCATGCTGGCCCGGATAGACGCCTGATTTCGGCTCCATCGTGTCGAGGTTCCACGCGGCGGGATCGAAGGCGGTGCGCGTCGGTTCCCTGACGTCGGGATAGCCGCCGACCTGCTTCTCGTCGTTGATGATTTCGCCGCGCCCCTCGGCGACGTCGAAGACCAGACGGGCGTCGTCGGCGTCGCGGTCCCACGGCCGCGCGCCGGCCATGGCGAGAATGTCGGTCTCGACCTCGTCCGAAGGCAGCACCGCAAGCCCGGCAGGCCAGACATCGGGCTCGGCGACCGTGACCAGCTTCGCGGTGGTGACGCCGTAGCGGCCGAACATCGGCAGCGGACTACCGATCCGATCGACCGCGACATTGTCCTTGGCGTAATAGCGCAGGTCCCCCGCGCCGCCGAGCATCAGGAAAGCGAGCGGCTCGGTCGAGCGGCCACCGCGCAGGACGTTGCCGACCGCCGACAATTGGCCGGGCACATAGGGATGCCCCGCCCATTCGAGCGCCATGAGATTATAGTGGATCGCGCGCTGGCCAGGGTCGTAGATCAGATTGTTGACCACCGCCGCCTGCACGCCGCCTTTGAGCAGCGGATTGCGCTCGTAATTATGCGCGTAGAGATTGCGGTAGATCAGGATCTGCGTCGCGTTGTCGTGGATCAGCGATCCCTTGCTGTGCTCGCCCTTGGGATGGCTGCCGTTGGCGATCCCCTCGCCCGCGATATTGTAGGAGAAGGTGATGCGGTAGGACGCGCCCTTGCGCCAGCTTTCGAGCGTATCGCCCGAGAAGCGCGGGCCTGACGCCGACATATTCTCGTCGAGCGCCCAGAGGAAGGAGCAGTGATCGACGATCACGTCGTGCGCGCCGACCGTCGAGATCGCATCGGCCTCCCAGCCGCTGCGGATCGGCTGGCCGTCTACGCCCGTGCGGACGCGGATGTGGCGGATGATCACGTCATGACCTTTCACGTCGATCCCGCCGCGGATAATCGTGATCCCCGGCGACGGCGCGGTCTGGCCGGCGATCGTCAGGAAAGGCTCGCTGATCGTCAGCACGCTACGCCCGAGATCGATCACGCCGCCGACCTCGAACACGATGATGCGCGGCCCCTTCGCCTCGATCGCCTCGCGCAGCGAACCGGGTCCGCTGGCCGCCAGCGTCGTGACGCGAATGATTCGCCCGCCGCGCCCGCCCGGCGTTTCCGCCGCCCATCCGACCGCGCCCGGAAAGGCCGGAACCGCATGCGCGGCGCCCGACACCGTGCAAGCAAGCAAGGCGAAAGCGGCGAAAAACTTGGGTTTCACAGGCAGGCTCCACTCGCTTCTTGACAGCGGCCTAGCGCCGCTTCATTTTTATGACACCGGTTACTTAACCGCAAACGAGACCATCGCCAAGATGGCCGGCAAGGGAGGATGGGGCAGAGACATTCCGCCACATTCTGGTTTTTCAGGCCCGGGGGGTCGATAGCGGCTTTGCGCCGACGATCGATGATACCGGTGTCATCAGAACGAAGGGGAGGTTTTTGATGAAGACGGCAGGCGGCACTATCGCGACGACATGGCTGGGGGCGGCTTCGGCTTTCGCGCTTGCGGCGGGCGTTGCCGGCGCGGCGCAGGCGCAGATCGCAGAGGCCGACGGCGTGGATGCGGCAGTCGACGACATCGTCGTCACCGGCTTTCGCGCCAGCCTCAATTCGGCATTGACCGCCAAGCGTGACGCGGTGGGCATCGTCGACGTCATCAAGGCCGAGGACATCGCCGAATTCCCCGACAACAATCTCGCCGAATCGATCCAGCGCATTCCGGGCGTGACGATCACGCGCGATCAGGGCGAAGGCCGCCAGATCACCGTGCGCGGCCTGGGGCCGATCTTCACCCGCGTCCGCATCAACGGGATCGAGGGCCTGTCGACCACCGGCGGCGCCGACTCGTCGGGCGGTGCGAACCGCAGCCGCGCCTTCGACTTCAACGTCTTTGCGTCCGAGCTGTTCAACGCGATCACCGTGCGCAAGACCGCCTCGGCCGATGTCGAGGAAGGCTCGCTCGGCGCGACCGTGGATCTCCAGACCGCCCGCCCCTTCGACTATAAGGACGATTTCACGCTGGCCGGTTCAGGCCAGGTCGGCCTCAACGATCTGTCCAACGCGGTCGACCCGCGGCTGGCCGCGCTGGTTTCGGCCAAGCTCGCCGACGGCAAGATCGGTATCCTGCTGTCCGCCGCCTACAGCGAGCGCGGCATCCGCGAGGAAGGCCCCTCGACCGTGCGCTGGGAACGCGGCACCGACAATGGCGGGTTCAGCCCGCTGTCGACGCTGCCGACCGGCGCCAATCAGGGCTTTGCCTTCTTCGCCCCGCGCATTCCGCGTTACGACAGCTATCTGTACAAGACCAAGCGCCTCGGCCTGACCGGATCGATCCAGTTCCAGCCGACCGAGCATACGCTGCTGACGATCGACGCGCTCTACGCCAACTTCAAGTCGGACCGGTCAGAGCAATATCTGGAGGCGATCTCGTTCAGCCGATCGGGCACGGGCAAGCCGCAGACGGTGATCCTGCCGGGCGCCGAAGTCGACGCCACCAACAGCCTCGTCAAGGGCACGTTCAACAATGTCGACGTCCGCGTCGAATCGCGCTTCGACAAGCTGGAGACCAAATTCCAGCAATATACCGCGAACCTGCATCAGGATCTGGGCGAGCATATCCGCTTCGACCTGCTCGGCGGCTATTCGCGCTCGCAATTCTCGAACCCGATCCAAACGACGATCACGCTCGATGCGAACAACGTCCAGGGCTATAATTACGACTTCACCGACGGGCGCATGCCGACGCTTGGCTATGGCAATCTGAACGTCACCAATCCCAACGCCTTCACGCTTTCGGAGATCCGGCTGCGCCCGCAATATGTCGACAATGATTTCCGCGTCGGTCGCGCCCAGATCGAGTTCGACGTGATCGAGGGGATCAAGATCCGCGTCGGCGGCGATTACAAGCGCTATACCTATAGCAGCGAGGAATATCGCCGGACGAGCGAAACCGCGGTGCCGACGCTCGCGGCGGGGCAGCTCGCGTCGCTATCCCAGCTCTACTCGATCAGCAGCGGAACGCCGACCAACGGCACGCCCCACAGCTTCGTCATCCCCAATCTCGCCGCCTTCGCGAGCGCTTTGAACATTTATTCCAACAGCGGCACCTATGCGCTGACCGGCATCAACAACAACAGCGCACAGGGCAATTGGCGCGAAGTGCGTGAGCGCGATCTCGGCGGCTTCGCGCAAGCCGTATTCGAAACCGAGATCGCCGGCATGGAGCTGCGCGGCGACGCCGGCGTGCGCTATGTCGACACGCGGCAATTTTCGAGCGGCTATTCGGGCGGCGCGGCCAATCCGTCGCTGATCACGGCGAGCCGCAGCTACGGCAACTGGCTGCCCTCCGCGAACCTCAGCCTCAACATCACGTCCAATTTCATCGCCCGCGCGGGTATCGCGCGTGTGATGGCGCGGCCCGACCTCGGCAATCTCTCGCCGGGCGGTTCGTTCAGCATCTCGGGCGGCAACCGCACCTATACGCGCGGCAACCCCTATGTCGATCCGACCAAGGCGACTGACTACGACCTGTCGTTCGAATGGTATTTCGCGCCGCAATCGGCGATCGTCGTCGGGTTGTTCTACAAGGATATCTCCAGCTTCGTCGCGACGACGGCGCAGCAGATTCCGTTCAATCAGCTCGGGCTGCCCGACAGTTTCCTGAACGGCACGACAGTGCTGCCGACCGATCTGTTCACGGTCACCCAGCCGATCAATTCCAAGGGCGGATCGCTGAAGGGCATCGAAGTCGGCTTCCAGACGCCGTTCAAATTCCTGCCCGGCTTCCTTACGCATACCGGCGTGCAGGCGAACTACACCTATGTCGACTCGAAGATCACTTACCCGCTCTCGACCGCGGCCAATGCGCCCTCGATCACCCAGCCGCTGGTCAATCTGTCGAAGCACAGCGCCAACGCGACGCTCTACTATGAGGATGAGCGCTTCTCGCTGCGCGGCTCGCTTGCCTATCGCAGCGGCTATCTGACCAACGTCCCCGGCCGCAACGGCGTGAGCCCGCCCGCCGCGACTGCCGGCCAGCCGACCTATAACAATGTCGAGGGCACGCACGGCACGACGACGATCGATGCGCAGGCCTCGCTCAAGATCACCAAGAACTTCACGCTGACGGTCGAGGCACTCAACCTCACCGACACCTATATCGATCAGTATATCGACAGCGCCGCCGACCGGTTAAGCGTCTACCACCACACCGGCCGGCAATTCTATTTCGGCGGTCGCTTCAAGTTCTGAGGGTCGCGCACTCGAGGGAAGGCGGCTCCGGAGGTAACTCGGGGGCCGCTTTTCTTCTGCGCGCTTGAGAGCGGCGCTCGCGGATTTCAAACAAGCTCCCGACCGATGATGGGCCCCGTTTGCCGACGAATGTCAGGCGTGGTTCCCGGCGGGGCTCAGCATGAAGGGAATCTTGACCAGCCCCTTGACCCTGACGGCTTCCCCACCACGCATTGTCGGCAACCAGCGCCAGCCCCTGACGGCGACCAGCGCGGCGCTGTCGAGCCTTTCGAACCCGCTCGATTGCGCGACCGAAACGCTTTCGACCGCTCCGTCGAGCGAGAGAAGCACCGACAGCACGACCGTGCCCTGCTCATGTTTGCGGCGCGATTCGAGCGGGTAGCGCGGCGGCGTTGCCGAGATCATCTTCGTCGACAGATCGACCCCGTCGACCGGCCCGGCCATACGCACGGGCGCGGGCGCCGGAGCGGGGGCGACCACCGCGGCCTGGACGGGCGGCGGTGTCGGCGTGGTATGTACCGGATTGACGACTGGCGCCGCGATCTGAACGATCGGCGGCGGCACGACGACCTGCGGCTGCGCAACCTTGATATCGAGCGGCTTGTCCGGCTCGGCGGGCGGCGGCGGGGGAGGTGGCATCAGGTTGATGACGTGGAGTTCGTGCCGGTGATGCTTGAAGTGCGGGCCATGATGAAGAAGCAGGCTCGCAAAGGCGACACCGACGATGGCGCAGGACGCGATCAGCGCAACGGGGCGATGCTTGCCGCCCGCACCATAGCGCGAGGGTTCAAAGGGAACGGGCTTGAGCGTGCGGACAGCCCGACCGCCTGTCGAGTCGGTGCTCGATTCAGGCTCGAGCGCCAGCGCATCGCCGCCGCCGCTCAGCATGTCTCGCCGCCCCTGATCATTGCCCCAACGCTCCGCGATATGACTATTGAGAAGCATTCGCATAGCCTTTCGCGTCCGAAAGGTCGAGCCTGTCCGTGAATCTACGCAGCCGGACGGCTGCGCCACCTCCCGAAACGGGGGCGCAAGCGGCGGAGAAAATGGCTTGCGATTCCCCGTCCGCGCATTATTGCGACTAATTATCAATACGACGGTCGCGCGTTGGTCCGCCGGAGCTTTGTGCGCCCAATTGTCAGTTGCATTCCCCCTGGAGCCGACCCTGACCGACCCTCTTGCCATGCCCGCCGATACGCAGCGAACGGAGGCGGCTGCCGCGAATGGGCCAGGCGGCGGAGCGCCGGCGCGCGCCGGGCCGAAGCGCAAGAAGCGGCACACATGGTGGCTGAAGCAGCTTCACACCTGGCACTGGATCAGCGCGGCGGTGTCGCTTGCCGGAATGCTGCTGTTCGCGGCGACGGGCATCACGCTCAATCATGCGGCGTCGATCGAGGCGAGGCCCGTCGTCACCGATCGCTCGGCGACGCTGCCCTCCGAACTGCTCGCGCAGCTTGCCCATCCGGCCAGCGCCAGCGCGCCACTGCCCCCCGCAGTCGCCGATATGGTGAAGCGCAAGGTCGGTCTCGATCCGGCGGGCAAGCCGGGCGAATGGTCCGATGCCGAAGTCTATGTCGCAATGCCGCGCCCGGGCGGCGACGCCTGGGTGAGCATCGACCGCGCGAACGGCGACATCAGCGCCGAAGTGACGACGCGGGGCTGGATCTCCTACCTCAACGACCTGCACAAGGGGCGCAACACCGGCGGCGCATGGTCGTGGTTCATCGATATCTTCGCGGGCTTCTGCCTGCTCTTCACGCTCACCGGCCTGCTCCTCCTCCAGCTTCACGCCAAGCATCGCCCGTCGACCTGGCCGCTGGTGGGGCTGAGCCTCGCCATTCCGCTCATTCTCGCCATCCTGTTCATCCACTGAAGGTGCTCTGGCCTATGCGTAGCTCTTCCCTTGTCCTGATCGGCGGCGTGATCGCCGCGCCGGCAGCCGCCGGTACGGTGACCGTCACCATCCCGCGCCTCAACGTCGCCGAATATCACCGCCCCTATGTCGCGGGCTGGATCGAGCCGGCGGGCGGCGGCGCAGCCCGCACTGTCTTCGTCTGGTACGACGTCAAGAAGGGCGGGAACGAGCCGGGCACCAAATGGCTTGCCGATCTGCGCACATGGTGGCGCAAGGGCGGCCGCAGCCTCAAGATGCCGGCCGACGGCGTGAGCGGTGCGACGCGCGCGCCGGGCGCCTACACCATCCCGCTGCCCGCCGACCTCAAGCCCGGCCAATATGTGCTGAACATCGAGGCCGCGCGCGAAACCGGCGGGCGTGAGCTCGTCTCCGTTCCGCTGTCCGTCCCGACCAAGCCGGCCTCCGCCTCGGGCAAGGGCGAGCTCGGCGCCGTCACTCTCTCCGCTCGCTGAAAGGCTCAACGATGAAGCGTTCAAACCTGCTGATGCTCGCTGCAGCCGCGCTGCTGCCGCTTGCCGCCCCCGCCCAGGCTCACCGCCAGTGGCTGCTGCCTTCGGGCACGATCTTCTCGGGCCAGGATCCGTGGGTGACGGTCGACGCCGCCGTCTCCAACGACCTGTTCTTCGCCGATCACCAGCCCTTCCGCCTAGACGGCGTGAAGGTGTGGCAGCCCGACGGCACGCCGGGCAAGATCGAGAATGGCTCCACCGGCCGCTATCGCTCGACCTTCGACGTGCATCTCGACAAGCCGGGCACGTGGAAGATCGGCACCGAGATGTCGGGCGTGATGGGCAGCTTCAAGGTCAATGGCGAGGAACGCCGGGTCGGCGGCCGCCGCGGTCCTCCGGGTGGTCCGGGTGGTCCGGGTGGTCCGGGTGGTCCTCAGGCCGGCGCTCAGCGCCCGTCTGTTGCAACCGTCGCTGAAATTCCGGCCGATGCAACCGACGTCAAGCTGACCGAGACGATCAACCGCAACTATATCTTCGTCACCTCGGGCGAACCGACGACGACGGTGTTCACGCCGACCGGCAAGGGGCTCGAGCTGTCGCCGATCACGCACCCCGACGAGCTGGTCGCGGGCGAGCCGGCGAAGTTCAGGTTCCTCGTCGACGGCAAGCCGGCGAGCGGCCTCAAGGTCACCATCATCCCTGGCGGCAAGCGCTACCGCGATGCCGAAGGCGGTTTCGAGGTGACGACGGGCGCCGACGGCGTCGCGACGATCAACTGGCCGACGGCGGGCATGTACTGGCTGAACGCCACGCTGACCGACAACAAGCCGAGCGAACCGCGCGCGACCGAGCGCCGTATGGGCTTCACCACGACCGTCGAGGTGATGGCGCCCTGAATGATCGCTTTGTCGGCCGTCCCGCGTATCGCCGTTCCCGAGCATCTCTCGGCGGCGGCGTTCGCGGGGCACGATGACAGCCTGCCCATCGTCGATCTCGCAGGGGAGACGATGGGCACCTATTGGACGGTGCGCTTCGCCGCGCCGCGCGGCTGCGTGGTGCTGGCGATCCAGTCTGCGATCGAAGCGCGCCTCGCCACGATCGTCGACGAGATGAGCCATTGGCGGCCGGATTCGCTGCTCAGCCGCTTCAACGCTGCCCCCGCCGGCAGCTGGTTCTCGCTGCCGCCCGATTTCGCCCATGTCGTCGCCGCCGGCCTCGCCATCGCCGAGGCCGGCGAAGGCGCCTTCGATCCCACGATGGGTCGGCTGACCGACCTGTGGGGCATCGGCCCGAGGCCGGCGAGCCAGCCGCCGTCGCAGACCGCGATCGCCGGGGCGCTGGGCCAGTCGGGCTGGCGCGCATTGTCCTTCGATCCCGCCGCGCGGCGTCTGCGCCAGCCGGGCGGGCTGTGGCTCGACCTGTCGGGAATCGCCAAGGGCCATGCGGTCGATGCGGTGGCCGATCTGCTTGCGGCGCACGGCATTGCCCATGCGCTTGTCGAGGTGGGGGGCGAACTGGTCGGGCGCGGCGTGTGCCCCGATCTCGATCCCTGGTGGGTCGATCTCGAAACCCCGGCGACGGGCGTCGAGCCTTTGCGCATCGCGCTTCACCAGTTGGCGGTCGCGACGTCGGGCGATTATGTGCGCGGCCCGCACACGATCGACCCGCGCACCGGCATGCCGCTGGTCGATGCTCTGGCGGTGAGCGTCTGCCACCCCAGCGCGATGATCGCCGATGCGTGGGCGACGGCGCTGACCGTTGCCGGCGCCACCGGAGGCCCGATCCTTGCCGACGAACATGGCATCGCCGCGCGCTGGATCATGCGCAACGGCGACGCTTATCGCGAAATCCTGTCCCCGGCTTTCGCCGCTATGCTCTGACCCCCCGTCATTGCGAGCGCAGCGAAGCAATCCAGACGATGCCAGGCGCCTGACTGGATTGCTTCGCTGTGCTCGCAATGACGGAAAAGAAACGCCTCAGCCCAAACGCGCCGCGCGCATCGCATAAAGCTCGTCGAAGCAGCGGCGCTCGCTGAACGCCAGCAGCATGTCGCGCTCCGACAGCTTCGCGCGCGCCCTGATCCGCGGCAGCAGACGATCGGCGATGCGTGGTCGCGCCCGTGTCTCGCGCCGGTGATGCACGTAGAAATGGGGATCGACGAGCGCCTGGTCGAGCACGCTCTCATCGGCTTCGAGGCGCGGCAACACGCGGGCCAGCCGATGTTCCCATAGCCCGACCGCACGCACCACCGCCGGCTCTTCGACTTCCTCGGGGATGCAGAACAGCCGGCGCGCCCTGAGCGCGGGGAAGCTCAGGCTCGAATAGCGCGCGATCCAGATGCTCGTGGTGAAGCCGATCAGGATCGGCGAGAACCACAGGATCAGGTCGCTCGGCCGCGCCCAGCCGCCCGACATCGCGCTGAACAGCATCTTCTGCGTGTGCGGGACATTCACCACCTGCCAGACCATCGTCGCGAGCGCGGCGAGCCCGATCGCGCTGACCCAGCCGAAATGGCGCGTGCACGCCGCCCAGGGCAGCGGCGCATCGCCGCGATCCTGCACGCCCCAGCTGATCCCCTTGCGCTTGATCCACAGCCAGATGAAGCGCGTGACGAAGATCATCATCAGCGGCGAGAAGAAGAGCGAGAAGATCGTCTCGATCAGCACCGACCAGACGAGTTTGGCCTTGCCGCCGTAAAGCCGCGCCTTGTCGTGCCTGAGGTGCAGCACGAGCGCGACGATGCGCGGCAGGAACAGGAAGACCAGCGACGAGATGAGCAGCATCAGCATCGGCATCTCGATCTGGCGCAGGCTGCCGATCGCGAGCAGGCCGTGATTGAGGAAATTGAGCATCCCATAGGCTGAGACGACGAGGAACATCGCCCAGAGCGGCGCGGCGACATAGCCCATCGATCCGCTGAGGAAGGTCTCGCGGTGGATCGCGCGCAGCCCGCCGATGAACAGCAGGCGCAGATGCTGCAGATTGCCCTGCATCCAGCGCCGCTCGCGCATCAGATAGCCGAGGATGTTGGCGGGCATCTCCTCATAGCTGCCCTCGACTTCGGTCAGGAACCAGACCTCATAGCCCGCGCGCGCCATCATCGCCGATTCGACGATATCGTGCGACAGCGGCTTGCCGCCCCAGGGCGCGGGACCGGTCAGCTCGGGCAGGATGCAATGCGCGATGAAGGGCTCCATGCGGATCATCGCATTGTGCCCGATATAGCTGGCATGCCCCATATACATGGCCTGCAGGCCGTATGAGAAAACCGAGCCATAAAGCCGCGCGGAGAATTGCTGCATCCGCCCGAACAGGCTTTCGCGCAGGATCGGCTTGGGATTGGTCTGGAGGATGCCGACGCGCGGATTGCCTTCCATCATGCGCAGCAGCGAGACGACGGCGTCGCCGTCCATCACGCTGTCGGCATCCATCACCAGCATATAATCATAGTCGCCGCCCCAGCGTCGGCAGAAATCGGCGATATTGCCCATCTTGGCATTCTGGTTGGTCGGGCGACGGCGATAGAAGAAGCGGCCTTGCGGAAAAGCCTCGCGCAGCCGGTGGACGGCCGCTTCCTCCGCGACCCAATAGTCGAGCTTGCGGCTGTCGGAGAGCAGGAAAGTGTCGAAGCAGCCGGCAAGGCGCGGATGGCTGCGCGCGATCGATTCCCAGGTCGCCGCAATGCCGGCGGCCACGCGCGCGACATCCTCATGATAGACGGGAAAGACGATCGCGACCTTCACGCCTGCACGCGGATCGCGCGCAGTCTGCGAGGGGTGCCAGCGATTTTCGGGCGCGTGCAGCATGTGCCATGTGCCGAGCACGAGCTTGAAGAAATTGGCCGACAGGAAATAGGTCATCACCCCATAGACGACGAGGTAGATGTAGAGCGTCGCCTGCGGCATCTGCTGCGCCTTCAGCATCAGGCTCGACATAAAGAGGATGCCGGCGGTCGCCGCGACCGCAAGCGCGAGCGTGACGCGCTGGCGATATTCGACGGCCCTGACCCAGCCCGGCTCGGCATTCGCCTTCCCCGTCGTGCGCCCGTCGATCAGGCGGCGGCGGAGATTGACCTTCCACGACAGCGGGATGAGCGGCGGCACGATCGATCGCCGGCGCGGCGGCGGCTGCACGCCCTCCGCCCCGTGCCGATCGAGCCAGCGGCGCAGATCGTCCCAGCCGCCGATGCCGCGCGCAGCCCTTGCCGCCGCCGCCTCGTTGAGGCCGGCGAGCTTCAGATAGTCACTGATCCGCGCCATGGGCTTATTTCAGCACCTGCGCCGGCAGCGTGACCTGGAAGAGGAGCCCCACGACCTTCTGGATCGAAACGATCGGCGCCTCGGCGATATAGACTAGATCGCCATCCTCGAGCGGAAATTGCTGCGCAGCAATCAGCCCCTGCGGCCTGTTCCACGCAAAGTCGTAGAGGATCGGCCTGTCGCCCGCGCGCCTGCGCATCACGAACACCGCATTGTCGTTGGCGGCATTGCCGTCGAGCCCGGACGCCTCCGCCAGCGCCTCGGCCAGCACCGGCTGCCTGCCGAAGGCGAAGCTGCCATCCTTGCGCGCGCCGCCGCCAAGCACCGTGACCTTCACCACCGGCGCCTTGCGCACGATCACCCGGTCGCCTGCCTGCAGCGGGATGCGCTCGCGCAGCGCGACCGAGATCGGCAGATCGACGGCGGCGGCGTCGCCGCGCAGCACGCTGACCTGCACGGTCGCGCGGTCGCCCGAAAGATCGCCCTGCCCCAGCATGGCGTTGCCATCGCCCAGCGACTGGGTCAGCGCTTGCGCCAGCGTCAGCCCGGCGGGCGTCCAGCCGACCGCCTTGGGCTGACCGACCGACCCGGTGACCATCACGTCATAATGCGGCGAGGCGGCGACAGCGACCATCGCGGTCGGGCGCTGGAGGATGCGCTGATCCGCGAAGCGGCGCGAGATCGCCTGCTGCGCCTCGATGGGGGTCATGCCGGCGATCGCGACGGGGCCGGCATAAGGCAGGCTGATCGCGCCGTCGGTCGAAACGGTGAAGTTGCCGAGCGCGATCGCGCCCGGATTGCCGCCCGATCCGCCGCTGCCGCCCGGCCAGGGCGAGAAGCTCCACAGCGTGACGTTCAGCACGTCGCCCGCACCGAAACGGAACTCGCGCACCTGCATCGGCTGGCGCAGCGCGACGAGCGCGCGGTCGACCCCGGCCTCGTTCGCACCGATCGCGTCGGTGCTGGCCTTCGCCGCGACCTCGGGCGTGACATGCACGATCTCGACCACGTCGCTCCGCGCCATCGAAGGCGCCGAAGGCCCGGTGCCGGGCAGCGCGGCGCAGCTTGCCGTGCCGAACAGCAGCGGAATGATCAGCCAGCGGAAATAGTCGAAGCGGTTCATCGCAGCAGCCCCCAGAGGATGAGCGTCGCGAGCAGGATGCCGCCGATCCACATCAGGCGGCGGGGATGCTCGGGCGTCTGCGGCTGCGACGGATTGGAGATGACGTTCAGATAATAGCGGTTCTTTTCGGCGCTCGCCTGCGCCTCCTGCACCGCCATATTGGCCTGGTTGAGCTGGGCGATGTGGTTGTCGCGCGAGACGATCAGATTCTCGTAGCGCGCCGAATTCTTCGCCAGCGCCGGAAATGCTTGCCGCGCGCTCGACATGTCGCGCCGGACCGCGCCGATTGCGCTGCCGAGATTGTCGGCCATCGGATTGTTGGGCGTCGCGCCGGCAACCGATTCGCGCTGCGCCTTCAGCTCGGTCTCGCGCATGGCGAGGCTGTTCATCAGCGACAGGTTGGAGAGATAGAGATCCTTGGGATCATAGGTGCCCGTCGCGCCGCGATAGCGGGCAAGCTCGGCCAGATCGGCGTCGAGCGCCTTTTCCACCGCATGTTTGCGATTGATCGCGCTCGCCACATAATCCTGCACCTGCCGGTCGTTCATCCGGTCCATATGATGCACAGCGTCGGCGAGCAGGCGCTGCGCCAGCGCGGTCGCGAAGCCCGGATCATAGGCGTCGACCTCAAGCGAGACGATGCCGCTCTTCTGTTCGATCTCGATCTTCACGCTGCGCTGGAAATAGCGCCACAGCGACACGTCGGTGCTGCGGAACAGGCTGGCCAGCCCGCCATAGCGGCTGACGAAATCGCCTTCGCGGAAACGGTCGGCCAGCTTCATCGGCGCGGCGAGGCCCTGAAAGGCTTCCCAGCTATCGAAATAGCTCTGGAGGATATAGCCGCCCTGTTCCGAGCTGTCCCCCGAGGCACCGGCGAGCAGCGAGCTGAGGCTCGGCCCGCTCTGCTTCGGATTGACCACCATCAGCGACGCGGTCGAGGTATAGACCGGCGATGCGATCAGCCCGAAATAAAGGATCGAAAGCAGGTTGGGGATCAGCACCACGGCCAGGAACAGCGGCCGCTTCAGCAGGCGCTGAAGCCGGTTCGGTTCCTTCGCATCGGCGGGCGCGGACTGGTCCGCCGCAGCGGTGGCAGCAGGTGCCGGCTCTTCGTGCCAGCGCAATCTGCCGATGTCGGGGGCATCCGCAGGCACGCTCGCATCGCGCAGCCGGCGCACGTCAACTCCGAGAGTCATTCGTCATTCTCCTTGGTCTCCGCAAAGACGGAGCCAGGGCGAACCAACCTTGACGTAACGTGCCGCCCGCCGATTCCCGCGACCTAGAAGCTGCTGTCCAGCCCGATGCGCAGCGTGCGCGGCCGAAGCGGCGTGATCTGGTCGTTGAGCGCGCCGGTGAAGGGCGTGCCCAGCGCGAAGCGATTGCCGATCTCGTCGGTCAGGTTGGTGATGCTGATCGTCACCCCCAGCCGGTCGCGCCCCACGCGCGCCGACAGCGACGAATCGAGATAATTGCCCTGCGGCTCGCCAAGCTCCGGCCCGATGCCCAGCCGCGACCGCCCGATATAGCGCGCCATCGCCGAGACGTGCAGGTCGAGATCGCCGCTCAGCGGCGTCCGATAGTCGACGCCCCCGCGCACGGCATAGCGCGCGACATTGGGGATCCGGCTCATCCGCGCGAGCGCCAGCCGGAACAGGTTGGCGTCGGGCCGCGTTACCTTGCTGTCGTTGAACGCCGCGCCGCCGTCGATACGCAGGCCGGGGACGATCATCCAGCCGGCATTGACCGCGACCGACCAGATGCGCCCGTCGCCGATATTGGCCGTGCTCGGCAGCCCCGCCGCGTCGATGAAGTCGGCCTGGATATCGTCCCAGCGCGTGTGCGACAGGCTGGCTGCGAAATCGAAGCGATCGTGCCCCGGCGCTCCGATCCGGAAGCCCGTTTCCGCCGCGCGAACGCGGTCGCTGCGAAAACGGCGGACGAAATCATCCTCGATCGCCAGCCCGCCGGGGCGGAAGCCTTCCTGATAGCGCGCATAGACCGTCAGTCGCGACAGCGGCGTCGCGGTCAGCGCGACCGAAGGCAGCAGCGCATTTTCACTGCGCGCCGCCGCCGTCTTCGCCATCGCGGCGTCAATCACGCGGAACACATCGCGCCCTTCGCCCGAAAGCCGCGAATGGGTATAGCGCCCGCCGGCCGTCGCCGTCAGCCAGGACGCGAACTGGACGCTCAATTCGCCATAGACGGTCGCCTCGCGGACGCGGTTGACGACGCCCGTCACCGGCGCCAGCCCATCGAGCGGGCCGAGCGAGCGAGCGATTCGGGTGCGATTGTCGATATAGGTCGCGCCGATCACGCCGCCCCAGCCGTCGATCATCGGCCGCGACAGGCGATTCTCGGTCGAGAAGAGCCGCGTCACGTTATTCTGGGTGAAGAGACGCGGCGTATCGCCTGGCTGGGTGGCGTCGTAGCGCTCGTCGAGGCTCTGCCCGACGATCCCCGTCGAGGACAGGAAGCGCAGATCGCCCCAGTCCTTCGCGATCACCAGCTCGCCCAGCTTGTAGAGGCTGTCGAAACCCTGCGCGATCGGACTCGACCGGGTGAGCGCCGGCGCATCGCGATCGGCATATTGGCTGTCGGCGCCGTGCGTCGACTGGATCACGCCGCCGACATCGATCGTCCAGTCGTCGCCCGGCGCAAAGCGCAGCGTCGCGCGCCCGCCCGTCACGCGCGTGCGGTTGATGTTCTTCTCGCCGAGCAGCGGATTGTCGATATAGCCGCCATCGCTGACGACATAGCCGGTCACGCGCGCAGCCACACCTTCGGCGACGGGCAGGTTGAGCGTCCCGCCCAGATCGGCGCCCGGATCGCCATGCTGGGTGAAGGAGAAACCCATTGATGCCGATCCCTCGACCTGGCCGAGCTTGGGCGTGTTGGGCGCCAGCCGGATGATCCCGCCCAGCGATCCGGCACCATATAGCGTCGCCTGCGGCCCTTCGAGCACCTCGACCGAGGCCATGTCGTAAAGCCTGAGGTCGGGATCGGGGGCATTGTAGGTCAGGCGCAGGTCGCCCAGATACTGGCCCACCGTCGCTTGCGTCGGGCCGGTGAAGCTCGAATCGGCGATACCGCGGATGAACAGCTTGTTGCGCCCCGCGCCGAGATGCGTCGACGAGACGCTGGCCAGCCTGATCAGGATCGATTCGGTGCCGCGTTCGCCACCGAAACGCAGATCCTCCCCGTCGAACAGGCTCGCCATGCCGGGAAAGTCGTGGAGCCGCGTGTCGCGCTTGCTCGCGACCACCACGATATCCTCGCCCGATTCCGCGACCGCCGGCAGTGGCACCGGCGCAACCTTGCGTCGCGCGGGCGCAGCCTTGTCAGGCACGATGCGCAAGGTCTGCGCATCGACTACCACGACCTTCGCGCCGCTGCCGCCGAGCAGCCGGCCCAGCGCATCGCGCGCACTCATCCGCCCGCGCACGGCGGGCACGCGGCGGTTCCACAAGGCCGGGTCGATCGTCGCGACGCTGACGCCGGTCTGCGCGCTGAGCGCAGCCACGGCTTCGCTCAGCCGCCCTGCGGGCAGGTCGAGGCGGGATTGCGGGGCGGCCTGCACGGCCGTCGCCGCCAGACCCAACGCCCCGATCGTCAAGGCGCGGCTTATTGCTTTCACGGCGCTCCCGCGTGCAGCATCCAGCCCCTCGCGTCGCGCTGCGCCGATACGCCGAGCAGGGCGGCCAGCCGCTTCACCACCGCATCATGATCGGGATCGAGAACGATCACCGCGCGCACCGGCATCGCGGCGATGGCGGGCGATACCGAAACCGTCTGGCCCAGATTGCGCGAAAGATCGTCCGCTACGTCGGAGAGCACGGCGCCGTCATAGATCAGCCGCCCTGCGCGCCAGCTCGCGACGCGATCGGGCGCAATGTCGGCGACGCTGACATTGGCGTCCGCATCGGCCGCGCGCAGCATCCGACCCGCCGGCAGGCTGACGCCCTCGGCGCCCGGATTGTAGACGACTTCGCCTTCGGAAACCGCGACCGTGGTCACGCCCCGGTCGCGCGTGACGTTGAACGCCGTTCCCACGTCGCGCAGCAGCGCGTTGCCGACCTTCACCTCGAACGGATGATCGGCGTCATGCACCACCGCGAACATCGCCTCGCCGCGTTCCAGCGTCGCGCGACGCGGGTCCTTGCGATCGAGCAGGATGCGGCTGCCGCCGTTGAGATCGATCGTCGTACCCCCCGCCAGCGCGATCTGTCGGTGCACGCCCGGCCGGGTCTCGACCGCATAGAGCGAAGGACGCTGCGCCATGAAGACGAAGCCGAGCACGACGAGCAGCAAAGCCGCCACCGCACCACCCACCCAGGGCCGCCGCCACAACGGCGCGCGCGCCACGGCGGCAGGCGCCAGGGAAGCCGGCTTCGCCGTCGCCAGCAGCGCCGCCGCATCCTCCTCCGCCACGGCCATGGCATGATAGAGGTCCGCGCGCCCGGGATCGCCGGCAAGCCAGTCGCCGAACGCCTCCCAGTCGTCGAACGCGGGGTCGCGTTGCCTTATGATCCAGTCGAGCGCTTCTGCGCGCATCGCATCGCCTGTCTGCGTCATCTATCCCCCATGATCGCGATGACGGAATGGATCGCCCGCAACCTCATTCCAATTCGCCCCGTGCTTCGATGACGGCGCGATAGGCCTTGCGCAGGTCGCTTTCGACGGTGCTCAGGCTCACGCCCATTTCGGCGGCGATGTCGCGCTGGGCCACGCCGTCGATCCGGTGGCGGCGGAAGATCGCGGCGGCCCGTTCGCCGATCGCATCGAGCGCGGCCTGCACGCGGCGCAGTTGTTCGCGCGCCAGCAATGTCCGCTCGGCCGAAGGCTCGTCGGAACGCCCCGGGGTGACCGGGCCGGTGGTCTCGGACCAGGCCCGCTCACGCTTCGCTTCCTGCCGGACCGAGCGGTAGCGATCGAGCATCAGATTATTGGCCGCGCGGAACAGATAGGCCAGCGGCTGCGCGATCGGCCCGCCTGGCGACGCGCTCAGCTTCAACCACAATTCCTGCAACAAATCCTCCGCCGCATCGCCGGCGCCATGCGCTGCGAGGAAACGGATCAGCTTGTCCCGATTGGCGAGGAATACGGCCTCGATACCGTTCGATTCAGGCGAATCGTGCATGGGGCTGGGGGATATGGCCTGTGAGTCTCGGCCGATCCCATAACCCGATCGCGCCCGTCACGCCAACCCGCTTCGCCCGAAAGCCGGCGGGCGGCCGGGAATCGTGCCTCAGCTGCGATAGCCCGGCAGCGCCAGCCCGCGCACGATTGCCAGCGCGCGCAACCCGAAGCCGGCGCCCGCCGCCGCGAATGCCGCGACGAACGGGGAGACCCCTGCGATCGTCAGCCCGACGAACAGGAAGGCCGACAGGGCGGCGGCAGTCACATAAAGCTCGGGGCGCAGGATGATCGAAGGCTGCCCGGCCAGCACGTCACGCAATATGCCGCCGACGCAGGCGGTCACGACGCCCATCATCGCCGCCGGAATCGGCGCGATGCCGAACGCGATGGATTTGGCGGCGCCGAACACCGCATAGGAAGCCAGTCCGATCGCATCGAACCAGTCGAGCGCGCGATCCTGCCACCAATGGCGGGGCGTCACCCAGACGAGCAGGGGCACGGCGAGGCAGATCAGCGGATAGCGGCTGTCGTGGATCCAGAAGACCGGAGCGCCGATGAGGAGATCGCGCAGCGTGCCGCCCCCCGTCCCGGTGATCAGCGCGAAGAACGCGAAGGTGACCAGCGTCTGCTGCTGGCGCGCCGCCTGCAGCGCGCCTGAGGCCGCGAACACCGCGATGCCCAGCAGGTCGAACCAGGACAGCAGAAGATCGATGCGATGCAGCGAGATCATCGGGAGGAACCGGCAAATATCCGTCGAAGGCTGACAGCGCGGGCGCAGTCAGCCGGACGGGCCTGAAAAGGGCAGGCATGAAAAAGGGGAGCCGACGCGAACGCCGACTCCCCGATTTCTGGCATCAAGCCCAGGCTTAGTTGCCCGAACCCGGACCGTAGGTGATTTCCACGCGACGGTTCTGCAGTTCGCGAACGCCGTCGGCGGTCTCAACGCGGAGGTTGGTCTCACCATAGCCCTTGGCGGTGATCACGCCGCCCGGGACGCCCTTCGACTGCAGATAGCTGCTGACGGTCGCGGCGCGACGCTCGGACAGGCCCATGTTGTACTTGGGCGTACCCGACGTGTCGGTGTAACCGGCAACCATCACCTGCGCCTGACCGCAGCTGCCATAGGCCGTGACCGCGTTGTCGAGGATCGACGAAGCCTCAGCGGTGAGGTCCGACTTATCCCATTCGAAGAACACGATGTACGGTCCCGGCGTGCAGACCACTTCCGGCGGCGGAGGCGGCGGAGGCGGAGGCGGCGGGGGAGGCGGCGGAGGCGGAGGCGGCGGCGGGGGAGGCGGCGGAGCCGCCGGTGCGCCGAAATTGTAGGTGATGCTCGCCAGCAGGCTGTGCGAACGGTAGCGCGTCTTCACGTCGCGGCCGAGCCCGTCGATCAGCTTGATGTTGTCGATGTTGAAGAAGCGATACTTCGCGCCGATGTCGATATGGCTGGTCAGCGGCGCGCGGACGCCCGCCAGAGCCTGCCAGGCGAAGCGCGTGTCCGAATCGTCCAGAAGGCTGGCATTGCCCACGAGGCGCCAGTTGAACTTCGCACGGCCGACACCGGCACCACCGCCGACGAAACCGCTGATGCCGTCGTCCGAGCCGAAATCGACAAGGCCGTTCAGCATGAAGCTCAGCGCCGAGCTGCTGCCGCCAGCGTTGGGATAGGTCCCGGCGGGCGCCGGCACGGCGGTGCCAACATACGACGTGGTCTGCGACGTGAAGTTGGTCACGGTCGCGCGACGATAGCCGACCTCGGCTTCCGCACGGAACGGACCGAAGTCATAGCCGATGATGCCGTCGACATCATAGCCGGCGCGATGCTTCGCGGTCGCGTTATCCTTGATCCCGGCGATGTCGAGCTTGATGTCCTCGACAATCATGGCGCCGCCTTCGACGCCAACATACCACGACTTGTCTCGCGCCAGAGCGGGCGAGGCAATCGCCGTGGTGGCGAGCGCCACTGCAACGGCTAGCTTCCGCATATGAATCCCCTTTCTCGTGTGTCACCAAGGACAGCCGTAACTCCGTAACTCCAGCTTCGTTGCGGCGCAAGCATCCAATTCCTCAAACTGTTGCCTAAATGCCGCAGTTTGGGGCGCTTAAACACTAAAGGACAGGCATTTTATTACGCGATCAGGCCGTGCGCGCGGAGCCTGTCGACAATGGCCGCAATTGCCGCACGGGCCTCGCCGTCGATTGTTGCACCGCCGTCGGGAAGCACCACTGCGACCTTGCGCGCGCCCAGCACCGCGTCGCCGCCGATTCGGATTTCGGCGGCATGTTCGACGCCGGCGGACCATGTGCCGCCGACCCGCTGCGCCCACAGATTGCGATCGGCGAGCCACACGCGCATGCCGTCGGGCGCCGCCAGGAAACGCCAGCCGCCGGCGACCCTGCACGCCAGTTTGCCAGCCTCCCCGCTCCACTCGGCCGAGGCCGCCTCGCCCACGATCCAGCATGCCCCGATGGCGGGATCGGCTGGCGGCGCCCCCAGATCCATCGACAGCGCTGCCGGCGCCAACCCCATGTCGATCAGGGCAAGCGCTTCATTATGCGTGATATCCTTCTGGGCCTGTCCGCTTGCCAGATAGGGCAGGCCCAGCCGCGCGCTCGACGATTCGGTCATCGCTTCATCCTCATCCGATGGTCAGGTTCAGCGTGGCGGTGGGCGACAGGGCGTGATCGCCGATCTGCGCCACCCTGATCAGCATGTCGGGTCCGCCGACGGCGAGGTCGGCGGCGACCGCGTCGGGCGGATAGATCCAGGGCGGCGGCCCGGTCTCGACGCTGCGCCCGCCGCCGCCGGCGCCTTGCAACGTCAGGCGATAGGCTTCGCGCGCCTCGCCGATCGGCGCGTCGCCGCCGTCGCTCCATGTCCAGCCCGCGCGGCTCCGCCGGGTCCAGCCGATCATGAAGCCGCCATCCGCCATCGGCGTCGCGCGCAGCCGGACGGGCGCAAGCGGACGCAGTCCGCCCGCCATGGCGGGGATGGCGTCCTCGGCGGGCGTCGCCAGGTCGCCCAGCCCGCTTGCCATGAGCCTGACCGCGCCGCCCATCGCCGCGAGCGGGGGCGACAGCCGCGCCAGCGTCGATGGCTCGATCAGCACGAAGCGCTCGCCCGCCCGATGCGTGGCGATCGCGGACTCGGTCGCCCGCCGCCCGCGCAGCAGCCGCGACAGCCGCCAGCGCGCGCCACCCAGCGGCTCGGCCTGTCCGAACTGGATCAGCTCGTCGCCGAGCAGCGCCAGATTGGCCCCGCCGAGCAACGCCGGATCGTCGGCGTCCCCGATCGTCATCGCCGCATTGAGCAACATGATCTCCACCGCGCCGCCCAGATCAAACAATTCGGGCGCGGCCTCGCCCAGCACCGAAAGAGCCGTCCCCATCGTCGCGGGCGCCGCCGTCCCGCCGATCGGCTCCCAGCGCGCGCCGCCGTCGGTCGACATCAGTAGACTTGCCCGCCGCCAGCCCGGTGACATGCCCGCCGCCGCGACGAAAAGCCGGGGCGCATCCGGCGCGCCATCCTCGATCGGCGGCAGGTCGAGCAGGCGGACGGTCGTCGGCCCGTGGATCAGATCTGGGGCGCCGCTTCCCCGCCCCGGTGCTGCGGGCAGCAAAGGCGTCATCGCCCCCGCCCGCACGCGCACCAGCTTCAGCGCAAGCGCCATTCGCTCGAGCGTCCATCCCGCGACGCGCCAGCGCCCTGCCTCGCCCGCCAGCGTCACCACGTCGCCGGGGCGCAGCGCCGTGCGCCGCCAGCCGGTCGACAGACTCCATTGCTCGCGCTCGACCGCGTGGCGCGCCAGCCGCGCCTCGGCGATCGCCTTGGCCTCGCCTGCCTCCAGCGCCGCCGCCAGCTCGATCCGCGCCGATCGCCGTCCCGCCCCCGGCATCCGCGCGCGCTGCAGCCCCGCCTGATAGTCGCGCGCCGGATCATAATAGCTGAGCTCGACTTCGCCCGGCACGGCCAGCGCCGAACCGCGCTGATGCGCCTCCTCGGTGGTGCGATCGGCCGTCGCGCGCCGCTCGGTCGCACCGATCTCGGCCACCGCGCCGTCGTCCCCGATCCTCAGCGCCGCGCCGTCGTCGACCAGCGACAGCGGCAGCGCATCGGCGACCGTCTCGATCAGCCCGCGCACGCTGTCGCCCGAAGCCGCGAACCCGCCGAGCGAGGCGACATGCGCGCCCGCCACCGCCCCGCCCGAAATCTCGCCGAGCATGGCGCCGACATTGACCGCCGCGTCATCGGCCACCACCTCGAAGGTCAGCGACGGAATACGGTTGCCAAAGGCGCCGAGCTGAAATCCCTCGAACACGGCATAAGCGCAGCCGCGCGCGGCGGGCGCCTGGCCGATGCCCTCGGCCGACGCGATCAGCGGATCGACTTCCTGATCCTCGTCGCCCGAATAGAGGCGATATCCCGTCTCGGTCTTGAAGTCGCCCGCCGCGCCGCGCAGCAGATTGCCGTCGGCCCAGATGCGCCGCACCTCTCGAATCCGCCGCCCCGAAATCAACACCGCGAACGACGCCGAATAGCTGTAGCTCGTCGTCGAAGGCCGCCCCTTGCCCCCGCCGCTCTTGTGCCGGTCCTCGATCAGGTCGGTCGACCAGAAGACCGTCCCCGCCACGCGCATCGTCCCGAACAGCCTGGGGATCGCCGAGCCGTAGGATGATGTCTGGACCGATCGGTCGCCCAGCCGCGCGCCCTCGCGCCCCTTGGGTTTGAAGATGATCGCCTGGTCGACATATTGGCCGATCGCCGCCCCGATCGCGCCGCCGATCGGCCCGCCGATCATCGTGCCCACCGCCGTCAGCACCAGCGTCGCCATCAATCCTCTCCCGCTCGCCAAAGCCCGATCAGCGGCCAGCGCGGCCGCCCCGGCGTCTCGACCACGCGCCGCAGCCCGGCATCGGCATGGACGAAGCCCTGCCCCGTCCACACCGCCAGATGCGCCTGCACCGCGCGCTGCGCCACCGGATTGCGCAGATAGGCCGCGCGCACCCGCGTCTCGTAGCTCGCCGGCCAGTCCTCGATCTCGCCCGTAACGACACCCGCAAACCCACGCGCAAAAGCAGGCCGCGCAGCACCCTGCGCGGCCTTCCGGCCGAACCATCTCATCCGCTTGTCCTTTTGCTTTGGCGGCGCCCGCCCGCGCGCCCTTTCCTGCTACCAGCTCATGTCGGCCAGCAGCCCGGCATAGACCTCGATACCGTCCCACAAATTGCCCAGCCGCAGATTCTCGTTCCGCGCATGCTGGTTGTCGTCATAATTGGCGATGCTCACGCCCACCATCGGCACCTTGAGCTGGTCGACCACCTCGGCAATGCCCGAACTGGCGCCGACGATCGGCAGGCGGATCACCGGATAGCCCACCGTCCGCCCGATCGAGGCGGCGACGGCGCTCGCCGCCGCCCCTTCCATCGGCGTCTCGGTCGCGATCGAGCTGCCTTCGTCCCAGTCGATCTTCACGATCTTCGGATGCGCCACCCGCGCCGCCGCATCGGGCGTCTCGTGCACCACCGTCCAGCCGATCGTTCCCAGATAATCCTCGATCAGCGTGCGAACGCGCGCCGGCGTCTCGCCCGGCGCCAGGCGGATGTCGACCGATGCATTGGCCTCGGTCGCGATCGCGTTCGCCGCATTGGGCCCGTCGTCGCCGGCATGGATCGCGCGGACGTTGAGCGTCGGCGACAGATAGCCGTCGGCCAGCCGCTTCGGCCCGACATTGCGCCCAAGCGCCAGCGCCTTCCTCAGATCGTCCTCGACCGGCGGCATCGCGGCCAGCGCCGCCTTGTCCGCCGCCGACACCGGCTTCACATCGTCATAGAATCCCGTCACCTTGATGTACCCGTCATCGTCGCGCAGGCTCATCACCAGATCGGCGATCATCACCGCCGGGCTCGGCGCCCAGCTGCCATAATGGCCGTCGTGGAGCGGCTTGTTGGGGCCATAGACGGTCATGCGGAAACCGGTGATCCCGCGATTGCCGAAATTGATCATCTGCTTGCCCGACTGGTGCATCGGCCCGTCGCCCATGATGAGCAGATCGGATTTGAGCAGCGCGCTGTTCTGCCGCACGATCTCGGCGAAGTGCGGCGATCCCTGCTCCTCCTCGCCTTCATAGAGCAGCTTGATGTTGATCGTCGGCCTGATCCCCCTGGCCTTCAGCGCGTCGAGCGCGCTCAGCATCGTCTGGATCGATCCCTTGTCGTCGCCCGCCGATCGCGCATAGATGCGCCAGTCGGGGTTGAGCGGCCCGCTCGCCGCCTTCCAGTCGACCGCCTTCGCCGCATCGCCCGATCCCTCGCGCACCGTCGGCTCGAAGGGCGGGTTGAGCCAGCCCTTCTGCGCGATCGGCTGCCCGTCATAATGGGCGTAGAACAGCACGGTGCGCTTCGCCCCCGGCACCTTCATCTCGGCATAGAGCGAAGGCGGCGTCCCCGGCGCCGCGCGCAGCAGCTGCGTCGTGAAGCCGCGCTTCTGCAGCTCGGCCGACAGGAAATCGGCGTTCTTCTCGACATCGCCCAGCGTCGTCGCGACATTGGGCAGCGACAGCAGGGTCGAGAATTGCGTGACGATCGCCTTCTCGTTCGCCTCGCGCCACCCGCGCACCGCCTTCGCGGGAGAAGCCGCGTCGGCCAAGCCTCCCGCAACCAGCGCCAGCCCCGCCACGCCCACCGAAAAATGCCGCAATTTCATCGCCGATCCCCTGCTTGATCATCCAAAAGGATAGGCGAGCGCGGCGCCGGAACGAAAGCCCAAAAATCCGCTATTTTCGCACCGGCGGCTGTCCGTACCGATCCTCCAGCTGCTTCAGCGTCGCATCGAACGCGTCCATCGCCGCCTGATGCTCTTCGCGCTCCGCATCCTCATTGATCGCATAGGAATATGTACCATCGAGCATCTGGTGACGCTTCAATCTGCACGTGTTGACGACGGTGAAATCCCGATCGGGGCCGAAACGCGCATGATAGGAACGCTTCAGCGCCTCGATACGATTCCCATAGCGGCGGTCGAAATCAGCCGCGTAACGCTCGGCACGCGCGCGATCGCAAAGGCCCCTCCCTGTTGCGCCCTCGCTGGCCAGATAGATTGCCTCGTCCAGATTGCCCAACCGGTCAGCCGCAGGGCGTAAGGGGCCCACGCCCGGCTCCCCCGCCGCAAGCGCAACGATCAGCAGAATCGGCATCATGCGAGCATCTCCGCCCTAAACCGCTCACGACGGATATCGATCGTGCGGCAAGCCTCAATAGGCGCGCAACCCCTCACAACATCCTTACCCCCACATGCCCCGCCTGCGGACCGAGCATCAGTTCGCTCATCGCCCACACCAGCGCGTCGGCGCGGTCGGGGGATCGCCCCGGCCCGGCATAGCCGCCGCCCGCGATCAGCCCGCACAATTGATCCTCCAGCTCGGGGAAAGCGCCGACATGGAAGGCGCGCCCCGCATCGTAGAGCGCAGAGACCGGCTCGGCCCGCGCCGCCTTGCCACGTGAGGCGTGGACGAGCCTGACGGGCAGGTTCGCCGCCGCCGCGCGCAGCACGCTTTCCACCATCGCCCCGCCATTATTGGCCTCGGCGATCACCCGGTCGGCGCCCGCCCGCGCCGCGCACGCCGCCACGGCGCGCGCCCAGCCCTCGGGCGCCTGCCCTTCCACGCTCGCATCCTCGATCACATAGGCAAAGCCGTCGTCGCCCAGCGCCACCGCCACGATCCCGCAGGCGTCGCCGTCGGTCCCCGCCGGCGGATCGACGCCCACCACCACGCGCCGCACCGCGCCCATCCGGCGCACGCGCCGCGCCTCGATCGTCGCGCGGCTCCACAGCGCGCCTTCGGCTTCCTCGATCAGCTCGCCGTCCAGTTCCTGCCGGCCTAGCCGCGTGCCGCCATAAAGCCCGTCCATCGTGGCGATGAACGAGGGCGCCAGGTTGGCGCGATTGTCGCGTGTCCGCCCGCCGGTCACGATCACGCCCGGCTCGGCGATCAGCCGGCGGATGATCGCCACCGGGCGCGGCGTCGACGTCGCCACCACGCGCGGCCAGCGCCCGCTGCGCAGCCCCAGCATCAGATTGTCCCAGGCCTCGATCGCGTGGGGCCATTTGGCGATCTCGTCGGTCCAGGCGGCGCTGTGCTGCGGCCCGCGCAGCGCATCGGGCTCGGCTGCCGAATAGACGAAGGCCTGCGCGCCATTGGGCCAGTGCAATTGCCCGATCGAGGGCTTCCAGTCGGGTCGCTCGTCCGCAGGCGCGATCGCCAGCAGCCCGCTGTCGCCCTCGATCATCACGCGCCGCGCCTCGCCTGCCGTCGCCGCGACCAATGCGATGCGCGCGCGCGGCCCCTGCCGCGCCTGATCGCGCACCCATTCGGCCCCCGCGCGCGTCTTGCCGAAGCCGCGCCCCGCCATCATCAGCCAGACCGTCCACTGCCCCTGCGGCGCGATCTGGCCGCCGCGCGCCCACAGGCTCCAGTCATGCTCGATCGCGCGCAGTTCGGCGCCGGCCATGCCCCGGATCATCGCGGGCAGGAAATCCGCATGGGGATGATACAGATGCCGTTCGACCCATGAGTCTTCAGCCGGCGGGACGTTGCGCGCCATCGCCGCTCTCCTCCGCCGCGCCTGTCTGGCGCTGCTGCTCGACCGGCATCTGCTGCCCCGTCAGATTCTCCCGCATCGTCTCGATCCGCAGGATCAGGCGCGCGCGGATCGCCTCGTCCGCCTCGTCGCGCGCTGCGCCCGCGCCCCGCCGCGCGCGCAATTCCATCACCGTCGTCCGGTGCTGCGCCATCAGCTGCAGCGCCATGCTTTCGGAAAAGACGCGCTCGCGCCCCACGCGCTTGCCCTGATGCCACACCGGCTTGCTCACGCCCTTGGTCGCGCGGCGGATCAGCGCCAGCTCCAGTTCCTCATAGGCGGCGATCATCGCCTCCTCCCACGCCTCGGCGAAACCCGCGTCGCGCTTCTTGAGCATCCGCGCCGACGCCGGCGACATCGCCACCGCACGCGCCGACGCAGTGACGTTCAGCGTCCTCGCCAGCGTCGCCAGAAAGGTCTCGCGCTTCTCCCCGGTCCATTCGTTCGCGCGCGGCGCCCGTGCCTGCGCATCGCGCGGCGGACGCACAGCCGCCGTCCGCGCCGCACCCCCGCTGCTCCGCTTCGTCATCCCAATCTCCCGATACCAGCACCCCGGCCATCCCGCCGCCCGTCATCCCCGCGCAGGCGGGGATCCATGAACATCTCGGTCGCAAGGTTGAGCGCGCGAACATCAGGACAATCAGCTCACGCGGAGACGCGGAGAAAAGGCGGCAGGACCAACCGAACCGCGCCTCAAACTCCGCGTCTCCGCGTCTCCGCGCGAACCCCATTCCCACGCCCCCGTCATTGCGAGCGCAGCGAAGCAATCCAGAACGAAGCCCGAGAGCCCCTGGATTGCTTCGCTATGCTCGCAACGACGAAAAGCAGGCGCCGATCCCCAAAAGACCGCCCGGCCCGACTCACAATTCTTCAGCGTGCTGACCTTGTGCCAGATCAGCGTCACGATGTCAAGATATTTTTACCGATTTGGTTAGTTCGACAGATGCAGCATCTTCCGGTTGGCGGCGACGATCGGCGCCACGCTGGGCCGCGCATTCATGCTGGCGAAGAAATGCGCCAGCTTCGGCCGCGCCGGATCGTCGATCGCGACGCCGCAATAGCTGACATTCTGCAAGGGGCAGATCACCGCAATGTCGGCGATGGTCAGCCGGCCGTCGATCAGATGGCCCGATTCAGGCATCACCGATTCGATATAGTCGAGCACCGGGGGCAGCGTTTCGGTGCGCGCCTTGTCCGCCGCCGCCATGTCGGGCTCGCGCCCCATCATCCGCGCGACGAACATGTTGAAGAAGACGGGCAGCGTGGC
This sequence comes from Sphingomonas sp. EU05-FHT14C10, assembly GCF_058790595.1. Taxonomy (NCBI): domain Bacteria; kingdom Pseudomonadati; phylum Pseudomonadota; class Alphaproteobacteria; order Sphingomonadales; family Sphingomonadaceae; genus Sphingomonas; species Sphingomonas sp. EU05-FHT14C10. Next base: position 41,279 of record NZ_JBYTEN010000017.1, read on the forward strand.
GCCGGTCAGGATCGTGTCGGCGAATTCCTCGTACCAGATGGTCTGCGCCCGCGCGCGCGGTTCGGCGGGCAGCAGCGGTGTCTCGGGATGCAGCGCTTCCCAATAGGTCAGGATCGCCGTCGAATCGCAGATCTGGAAATCGCCGTCGCTCAGCGCCGGGATCTTGCGGAAGGGGCTGGCCGCGCAGAAGCCGGGATCGTCCGCGCCGGGGGGCAATTGCTTATGCTCGAAGGCGATTCCCTTTTCCGCGCCCGCGATCATCGTCTTGCGGACGAACGGCGACAGCGACGAACCATAGAGAATCATCGGCCTTCTCCCTTACTCGGCGGCAGCCGCTTCGGCCTCCCGCTCTTTCTTGCGCTTGCGTTCGGTAAACCAGATCGCGATCAGCGTGAACTCGTAGAGCGCGATCAGCGGCACCGCGAGCAGCAGTTGCGAGAAGACGTCGGGGGGCGTCAGCACCGCCGCGACCGCCACCACCGCGACGATCGCGTAGCGCCGCCCGGCGCGCAGCTGCGCAAGCGTCACGATCCCGGCGCGCTCCAGCAGCATCAGCAGCACGGGCAGCAAAAAGGCCACGCCAAAGCCGAAGATGAATTTCGTCACGAAATCCAAATAGTTACCAACGCCCGGCAACGCCTCCTGCGTCACCCCACCGACATTCCCCTGGTAACCCAGCAGGAATTTCAGCGCGACCGGCATCGCGAAATAATAGGCCAGCGCCGCGCCCATGATGAACAGCACCGGCGTCAGAATCAGGAAGGGCAGGAAGGCCCGCTTTTCCTTGGCGTAGAGCCCCGGCGCGATGAACTGCCACAGTTGGCTCGCGATCACCGGAAAGGCGACCATCAGCGCCGCGAAGAAGGCCACCTTCACATTGACGAAGAAGGCCTCGAAGATGTTGGTGTAGATGAGCTTGCCCTGCCCCGCCTTCAGCAGCGGCTGGACGAGGAAGGCGAAGATCGGCCGCGCATAATAATAGCAGCCGGCAAAAGCGACGCCGATCGCCAGCAGCGACCAGAGCAGCCGGCGGCGAAGCTCGATCAGATGGTCGAGCAGCGGCGCGGTGGTCTCGTCCAGATCCTTCATCGCGCCGTCTCGCCCGTTGCCGGCGGCGGCGCCTCCGGCGCAGCAGCTTGGGCCGGCGGCGCTTCTGGCTGGGGCAGCGCAGCCATCACCGGCGGCGCCTCGTCCGGGGCGGCATGCTCGCGCATGATCCGCTCATTCTCCTCGGCCCATTTCTTTTCCATCTCGGCCAGCTCGGCCTCGCGGATCATCGCATCGAGCCCGCTGCGGAAATGGCGCGCCATGCCGCGCGCCTTGCCGATCCACTTGCCGAGCTGGTGGAGCGCGCGCGGCAAATCCTTCGGCCCGATCACCAGAAGGGCGACCACCGCGATCACCAGCAATTCGGTCGGCGCGACGTCCAGCATCAGCTCACTTCACTCGTCGCGGACGGCAATCAATTCTGCCGCGTTTCTTCCGGCTGCGGCGCGCGCTGCGCCTCGACGGTGCGCGGCGTGGCGTCGACCGTATCGATTCGCGGCTGCGGCTTGGTCGATTCGTCCTCTTCGGCGAGGCCCTTCTTGAAGCTCTTCAAGCCCTTGGCGACGTCGCCCATCATGTCGGAAAAGCGACCTTTCCCGAACAGCAGGAGCACCACGATACCCAAAACCAGCCAATGCCAGAGGCTGAAACCACCCATGATCAATCTCCCGGGACGTTGGCCCCCTCTAGTCGGTCTCGTCGTCGCTTTCCAGTTGAACCGCACTCATCGCGAGATCGATCGGATCAAGCAGGCCGGCTGCCCTCAGATCGTCGATCCCGGGCAGGTCGCGGCGCGAGGCCAGGCCGAAATGTATCAGAAAATCGGGGGTAGTGGCATAGGTAAGCGGTCGCCCCGGCACCTCGCGCCGCCCGGCGGGCCGCACCCAGCCCGCCTCCATCAGCACGTCGAGCGTCCCCTTGGAGATCTGCACGCCGCGAATCGCTTCGATCTCGGCACGGCTCACCGGCTCGTGATAGGCGATGATCGCCAGCGTCTCGATCCCCGCGCGGCTCAGTTTGCGCGGCTCCTCGCGCTCGCGTCGCAGGATATGGGCAAGGTCGGCTGCGGTCTGGAACTGCCAGCGCCCGCCGCGCTCGACCAGCTCGACGCCGCGCCCTTCATAATCGTCGCGCAGCCGCGCCAGCACTGCGCCCACCTCGAAATCGCCGGCATGCGCTTTGATGTCGGCGATCGTCAGCGGCTCGGCAGCGGCGAAGAGCACGGCTTCGACCGCGCGCATCAGGTCGTCCGCGTCGTTCATCCCGCCGCTTTCAGATAGAGCGGCGCGAAAGCCGCATCCTGTTTCAGCGTCACGCGCCCCTGCCGCGCCAGTTCGAGCGCGGCGAGGAAGCTCGAGGCGAGCGCCGATCGTCGGTAATCCTCGTCAGCCGCCACCGGCAGGAACGCCTCGATCCGCGTCCATTCGATCCGCTCGCCCAGCATCGCCATCACCCGATCGAGCGCAGCATCGAGCGTCATCACCGGCCGCCGCTCGATCCGGTGCATCACCGGCCGCCGCCGCGCCTCGACCACGCCATAGGCCGCGATCAGCTCGTAGAGGTCGGCGACCCACGCCGACTTGCGCACCGTGCGCAGCCCCTCCGGCGCGCCGCGCGTGAAGACGTCGCGCCCCACCCGGTCGCGCCCCATCAGCCGAGCGCCCGCCTCGCGCATCGCGTCGAGCCTCTGGAGGCGGAGCTGCAGGCGCAGCGCCAGCTCCTCCGGGCTGGGATCGACCGTCGGATCCTTGGGGAGGAGCAGGCAGGATTTGAGATAGGCGAGCCACGCCGCCATCACCAGATAGTCGGCCGCGATCTCGAGCCTCAGCGCGCGCGCGTCCTCGATATAAGCGAGATAGCCCTCGACGAGCTGCAGGATCGAGATCTGCCGCAGGTCCACCTTCTGCGATCGGGCGAGCGCCAGCAGCAGGTCGAGCGGGCCTTCCCACCCGTCTATCTCGATCCTCAGGGCCTCGGCAGGCGCAGGGGCGATTTCGGCCTCGTCGAACTCCACGGCGCCGACTTTAGTCACGACTCCCCGTCCCGATCCAGCGCCACGATTGTCGTCGCCAGCCGCTCCACCTCGGCGCGATCGTGGCTGACATAGAGGATCGGGAGCCCGAGCGTGTCGCGCACGCGCTCGATCACGCGCATCACATCCTCGCGACGCACCTTGTCGAGCGAGGCGAGCGGCTCGTCCATGAGCAGGAAGCGCGGCGCGGAAAGCAACGCCCGCCCGATCGCCACGCGCTGCGCCTCCCCACCCGAAAGGTTGCGCGGCCGCCGGTCGAGCAGCGCGCCGATGCCAAGGAAATCGACCACCTCATCGAACCCGATCCAGCGCTCGGCCTCGGCAGCCAGCCGCTCGCCATAGCGCAGATTGCCCGCCACGCTCATATGCGGGAACAGCCGCGCATCCTGGAACACATAGCCCGCGCGCCGGCGCTGCGGCGGCAGGTCGGTCGTCTCGTCGAACAGGGTCACGCCAGCGACGCGGATCAGCCCGGCATCGGGCTTCAGCAGCCCGGCGACCATGTTGAGCACGCTCGTCTTGCCCGCGCCCGATGGGCCGAACAGCGCGGTCAGCCCCGGCCCGCTCGCAAAGCGCGCCGCGACATGCGCGCCGGCGAAGCTGCGGGCGACATCGACCTCAAAGGACATGGCGGCTCCCGCCCGCGCCGATCCGCCGCGCCAGCCATTCTGACGCGATCAACGCTACCAGCGACAGCAGCACCGATATCGCCGCCAACCGCACCACGATGCCCTCGCCCCCCGGCACCTGCAGCGCGGCGTAGATAGCGAGCGGCAGCGTCTCGGTCTCGCCCGGAATGTTCGACACGAACGTGATCGTCGCGCCGAACTCGCCGATCGACCGTGCGAAACCCAGCACCAGCCCCGCGAGCACCCCCGGCAGCGACAGTGGCAGGGTGATGCTGGCAAAAGCGCGGATCCGCCCCGCCCCCAGGGTGCGCGCCGCATCCTCCAGCCTGTGGTCGACCGCCTCGATCGACAGCCGCATCGCACGCACCATCAGCGGCAGCGCCATCACTGCCGCCGCAATCGCCGCCCCCGTCCAGCGGAATATCACGCTGACGCCGAACCAGCTTTCCAGCCAGCCCCCGATCGGCCCCTGCCGCCCGAACGCGATCAGGAGAACCCAGCCCGTCACCACCGGCGGCACCACCAGCGGCAGATGCACGAGCGCGTCGATCAGCAATTTTCCCGGAAACCGTCCCCGCGCCAGCAGCAGCGCGATCAGGAAGGCGATCGGCAAGGCAGCGGCCACCGCGACGATCCCGACCTTCAGCGACAGGCCGATAATCCCCCACTCCTCGGCCGAAAGCCTCACCGGACGGAAAATCCGTAGCGCTGGAAGATCGCCCGCCCGCGCGGCGACAGCAGGAATCGGCGGAAACCCTCGGCCTCCGGACTGCGCGACGATGCGATGATCGCCATCGGATAGGTGATAGGCGCGTGACTGCCCGGCGGGAAAACGCCGACGATGCGCACTTTCGACGATGCCCTGGCGTCGGTTTCATAGACAATGCCGAGCGGCGTCTCTCCACGCTCGACCAGCGCGAGCGCCGCGCGCACATTTTCCGCGCGCGCCACACGCCCGGCAACCGAAGGCCAGACGCCCAGCGCGGTCAGCGACGCCTTGCCATATTTACCCGCCGGCACCGCGTCGGGATCGGCCATTGCCAGCCGCCCGTCGCCCAACGCGCGCGCGATCGGGAAACCGCGCCCGATCCGCAGCGCGACACGCGACCCTGCGGGCGCGATCAGCACGAGGCGGTTGCCGAGAAAGTCGGACCGGCTGCCGGGACGGATCAGCCGCTCGCGCTGGATCACGTCCATCCATTCGACATCGGCGGAGACGAACAGATCGGCGGGTGCCCCCGCCTCGATCTGCCGCGCCAGCGAGGATGACGCCGCGAAGGAGATCACCGGCCGCGCGCGCCCGGCGGTGGCCCAGGCATTCGCCGCCGCGTTCATCGATTCCTGCAGGCTCGCCGCCGCCAGCACGAGCGGCCCGCGCTTCTGCGCCTCCGCCGGCGCTGCCAGCGCCAGTAAAGCGGCCATCCACAGGAACAGGGAGCGCATCATATTCATCGGTGCATAAAGGCCGACAGCGCCACCGGCCGCAAGCCCCTTCGCCCGGTGGCGGGTTCGCGCCTTCGGACCCGAACGGTCTTGCCTCAGTCCTCGGGAGCGATCGTCACCTTGAGGCCGTCGAGCGCGGGGCCGAATTCGATCTGGCAACCCAGCCGCGACGTCGCGTTGCGGAAGCTGGAGCTGTCGAGCAGGTCGTTCTCGTCTTCGCTCATCGGCGCGAGCTTGTCGACGAAGTCGGGATCGACATGGACATGGCAGGTCGCGCAGGAACAGCAGCCGCCGCACAGCGCGAGCAGCTCATCGAATCCGTTATCGCGGATCACTTCCATCACCGACAGGCCGTCTTCGCCCTCGACGCTGTGTTCAGCTCCGTCGCGGGTGACGACGATCAGTTTCGACATTTGCGTTCCCCTTCCGTTCGCGCTACGCGATGAGCGCGCAGACGCTATGTCGCGCGTCGAGGGGATGATCAAGCCGGATGGGCCTTTCCGCCGAACAGCTCAAACTTTCGCTCGATGCACTGGCGGCGATCGAACCTGCTCTGGGTGCTGCCGTCGCGCGCGTCGGCTATCCGGCGCCGCGCCTGCGCGAACCGGGTTATGAAACGCTGTTGCGGACGATCGTCGGCCAGCAGGTCAGCGTCGCTGCCGCCAATGCGGTCTGGACGCGGCTCGATGCCGGCATCGGCGGCGCGGTCGATCCGGAAAAGCTGCTTGCCGCATCGGACGAGACGCTACGCGCGGCCGGCCTGTCGCGCCAGAAATCGGGCTATGCGCGCAGCCTTGCCGGGCTGATCGTCGAGGGTGAGCTCGATCTCGCCCGACTGCCTGACGATGACGAGCAGGCAATCACTGAGCTCGTCCGCATCAAGGGCATTGGCCGATGGTCCGCCGAAATCTACCTGCTGTTCGCCGAAGGCCGGCCCGACATCTGGCCGGCGGGCGATCTCGCCGTGCAGATCGAGATCGGGCGGATCATGGGGCATGAGGCACGCCCCGACGAAAAGACGCTGCGCGAGATCGCGGAAGCATGGCGGCCGCATCGCGGCGCCGCCGCCATTCTCGCCTGGCATCATTACAAGGCCGATATGGGCCTGCCCGTCTGAAAGCTTCACCGTTCACTCCCCCGTCATTGCGAGCGCAGCGAAGCAATCCAGCCGATGCCCGGCGTTCCGCTGGATTGCTTCGCTGCGCTCGCAATGACGGGGATGAGTTCGCGCTGCGCCCGTTAAGACCCCGGCCTTCAACACCCGCTGCAAATAAAGCCATAAACGCAGCCATTCCGGCGCCATATACTGAAATCAGGATTGCGATTCGCAACGGGCAGGCGCAAAGGCCCGCGCTTGGTTCCGGCGGAAAGCCGGCCGTGTAGAGAGGATCGCCCCGTGCCCAACACCAAGACGCTTGTTCGCGCGTCGCTGTTCGCGTCCGCCGCCTTCGCCCCGCTGATCGCCGCTGCCCCCGCACATGCCGGCGCCTTCTATCTGCAGGAACAGTCGATCAAGGCCGCCGGGCGCGCTTTCTCCGGCGAAGTGTCCGAGCGCGGCGTCCAGCAGCTCTGGTGGAACCCGGCCGCGATCGGCGGGATCAGTGCGCCGCAGGGCTTTCTCGGCGTTGCCGCCGTCTTCCCGCACGCCGATGCCCGCAACGTCAACACGCAGGTGATCCGCCCGACCGTCACCATTCCCGGCCTCGGCACCGTGCCCGGATCGACCACCTCGGTCGGCGGCCAGCAGAACGAGCATAACCCGGTCAACAGGGGCTTCCTGCCGACCGGCGGCTTCGCCATGCCCCTCAACGACAAGTTCGCGATCGGCATCGTCTCGGCCGCGCCATACGGCTTCACCAGCAATTATGCGGCGGACAGCTGGGCCCGCTACAGCGCGGACAAGACGCGCCTGCGCACCTATGATATCCAGCCGACCATCGCTTTCTCGCCGACGCCCAACATCAGCATCGGCGCCGGCCCGAACATCGAATATGTCCGCGCCACCTTCTCGAACGCGATCCCCGATCCGCTGCCGCCGATCGCCGGCCTCAACGCAGGCAATGACGGCTATCAGTTCCTGAAGGGCAGCGGCTGGAACGTTGGCTACAGCCTGGGCATCCAGTTTCACAACGAGCATTTCGACTTCGGCGTCAGCTACAAGTCGAAGATCAAGCACAAGCTGGACGGCTCGCTCACCGTGTCGGGCTTCACCGATCCGGTGCTGATCGCGCAGGGCGTCAATTTCAGCGTCGATACGGCCAAGGCGCGCTACACCTCGCCCTGGCAGCTCCAGTTCGGCGGCCGTTATCATGCCACGCAGCAGCTGACGCTCAACGCCCAGATCGTGCGCTTCGGCTGGAGCGAGTTCGACACGATCGATCTCAGCGACCTCGGCCAGCTCGGCAGTCAATCGCTGCCCTTCGGCTATCGCAACACCTGGTCCTATGCCGGCGGCTTCGACTATGCCGTCAGCCCGAAATGGACGCTGCGCGGCGGCATCCAGCGCGATCTTTCGCCGGTCCGCTCGGGTGAGCGCGATCCGCGCGTGCCCGACGGCAATCGCTGGAACTTCGCGCTCGGCACCAGCTATGCGCTGACCGAGCATATGGGGCTCGATGCCTCGCTGGGCTATGCGAAGATCGCCAGCAATCCGATCGACAAGACCACCGCCGCCTTCGTCGGCACTCCGCTGCAGACCGTCGTCACCACCTCGGGCGTGCTCGACAATGGCCGCGCGATCGTCTTCGGCCTCGGCGGCCATATGACCTTCTAACTTTCAGCGGGGCGGCGCCGGGCGCCGCCCCCGCCCGGCATGGCGCAACAGGCTTGGCGCGCGGCCCTCCCATGTGTATTATTTATGCAATACACCGATGGGGAGGCTTGTTCGTGAAGACAATCATTCTATCTGCGCTGTTCATGGCCACGACCACTTTCACCGCCGCGCCACTCTCGGCCGCGCCCTCCGCCCCGCTGATCGAGCGCGCGAAGCTCTTCGGCAATCCCAGTCGTTCGATGGGCCGCATCAGCCCCGACGGCAAATGGCTGAGCTGGCTCGCCCCACGCGACGGCGTGATGAACATCTGGATCGCCCCCGCATCCGATCCCGCGGCGGCCAAGCCGATGACCGCCGAGAAGACGCGCCCGATCAGCCAGTATTTCTGGGCGCCCGACAGCAGCATGCTGCTTTTCGTGCAGGACAAGGGCGGCGACGAGAATTTCCTGCTCTACGGCGTCGATGTCGCGACGGGCAGGGAAAGCAAGCTCACCCCGTTCGAGAAGACCCGTGTCGAGGTGATAGGCACCTCAAATCACATCAAGGATCGCATCCTTGTCGGTCTCAACAACCGCGATGCGCGCTGGCACGATGCCTACAGCCTCGATCTCAAGACCGGCAAACTCACCGAAGTGATGCGCGGCGATGGCTTTGCCGGCTTCCTGGCCGACGACAATCTCGATCTGCGCATGGCGCTTCGCCCCAACACCGCCGGCGGCTTCGACTTTTTCCGCATCACCGGCGGCAAGGTCGATGAAAAGCCCTTCGCGTCGACCACGCTCGAGGATTCGCTGACCACCCAGCCCTCGGGCTTCACCACCGACGGCAAGACGCTTTATTGGCTCGACAGCCGCGGCCGCGACACCGCCGCGCTCATCGCGCAGGATGTCGCGACCGGCGCGACGAAAATCGTCGCCGAAGACCCCAAGGCCGATATCGGCAGCGTGATGACCGACCCGAAGACCGGCGAGGTCGAAGCCTGGTCGGCCAATTATCTGCGCGACGAATGGACCGCGATCGATCCTGCGGTAAAAGCCTCGCTCGATTTCCTCAAGTCCAGGCTCGACGGCGACATCGTCGTCACCTCGCGCACCGAAGCCGACGACAAATGGACCGTGGCGCTCGATCCGGTGAAAGGCCCGCCCGTCGTCTATCTCTACGACCGGACCAAGGGCACGCTCACCCAATTCTACGCCAGCCGCCCCGAACTCGAAGGCGCACCGCTCGTCGCGATGCACCCGACCGAGATCAAGTCGCGCGACGGCCTGACGCTCACCGCCTATCTCACGCTTCCGCCGGGTAGCGACGCGAATGGCGACGGCGTGCCCGACAAGCCGGTGCCGATGGTCCTGCTCGTCCACGGCGGCCCCTGGGCGCGCGACCAATATGGCTTCAACAGCTATCACCAGTGGCTCGCCAATCGCGGCTATGCCGTGCTGTCGGTCAATTATCGCGGCTCGACGGGCTTTGGTAAGGGCTTCACCAACGCAGGCAATCTCCAGTGGGGCCTGAAGATGCATGACGACCTGATCGACGCCGTCGACTGGGCCGTCGCGCGCGGCGTCGCGGTGAAGGACAAGGTCGCGATCATGGGCGGATCCTATGGCGGTTATGCGACGCTTGCCGGCCTCGCCTTCACGCCGACGACCTTCGCCTGCGGCGTCGACATCGTCGGCCCGTCGAATCTCGAGACGCTGCTCAAGACCATCCCGCCCTACTGGACGGCGGGCATCGAGCAGTTCAACCAGCGCATGGGCAATCCCAACACGCCCGAAGGCCTCGCCATCCTCAAGAAGGCCTCGCCGCTCTACAGCGCCGACAAGATTGTCCGCCCGCTGCTCATCGGCCAGGGCGCGAATGACCCGCGCGTCAACAAGGCCGAATCGGATCAGATCGTCGATGCGATGAAGGCGAAGGACATCCCCGTCACCTACGTCCTCTTCCCCGACGAGGGCCACGGCTTCCGCCGACCGGAAAACAATATCGCCTTCAATGCCATCGCCGAGAATTTTCTCGCCCGATGCCTCGGCGGCCGCGCCGAGCCCGAAGGCGAGACGGTGAAAGCCTCGACGGCTCAGTTCCTCGCGCAGGCGAAGTAAAACACCGCAAACAAAAACCGATAACCCTCTTTCGGGTGGCATCCTGCGCCCGCCCCGGCTAACGGGACGGGCGCAGCAAAGAGGGTTTCGATGAAGATCACCATGATCGGCTCGGGCTATGTCGGGCTGGTATCCGGCGCCTGCTTTTCGGATTTCGGCCACGAGGTGGTCTGCGTCGACAAGGATGAATCGAAGATCGAGGCGCTGAAGGCCGGCCGAATCCCGATCTTCGAACCCGGCCTCGATCAGCTTGTCGCGGCCAATGTCCGCGCCGGGCGTCTCAGCTTCACCACCGATCTCGCCGCCGGCGTCGCGGATGCCGACGCCGTGTTCATTGCGGTCGGCACCCCGTCGCGGCGCGGCGACGGCCATGCCGATCTCAGCTATGTCTTCGCGGCCGCCAAGGAAATCGCCGAGGCAGTGACCGGTCCCACCGTCATCGTCACAAAATCGACCGTGCCCGTCGGCACCGGCGACAAGGTCGAGGCGATCCTGCGCGAGACGCGGCCCGATGTGCCGCTCGCCGTCGTCTCCAATCCCGAATTCCTGCGCGAAGGCGCGGCGATTTCGGACTTCAAGCGCCCCGACCGCATCGTCGTGGGCACCGAGGATGTCGGTGCGCAAAATGTGATGCGCGAGATTTACCGGCCGCTCTATCTCAATCAGGCGCCGATCCTGTTCACCGGCCGGCGCACGGCCGAACTGATCAAATATGCCGCAAACGCCTTCCTCGCGACCAAGATCACCTTCATCAACGAGCTTGCCGATCTCGCCGAGAAAGTCGGCGCGGATATCAAGGACGTGTCGCGCGGCATCGGCCTCGACAATCGCATCGGGTCCAAGTTCCTTCACGCCGGCCCCGGCTATGGCGGCTCCTGCTTTCCCAAGGATACGCTCGCGCTGCTCCGCACGGCCGAGGAAAATGCCGTGCCGCTGCGCATCGTCGACGCGACCGTGGAGGCCAATGACCTGCGCAAGACCGCGATGGGCCACAAGGTGATCGCCGCGCTCGGCGGCGACGTGAAGGGCAAGCGTATCGGCCTGCTCGGCCTCACCTTCAAGCCCAATACCGACGACATGCGCGACGCCCCCTCGCTGTCGATCGTGCCGGTGCTGAAGGAAGCAGGCGCCGAGATCGTCGCCTACGATCCCGAGGGCCATGAAACCGCGAAGGCAGTGATCGAAGGCATTGGCTATCGCGACAACGCGCTGGCGGTCGCCGAAGGCGCCGATGCGCTCGTCCTCGTCACCGAATGGGACATTTTCCGCGCGCTCGATTTGCGGCGGATCGCCTCGCTGATGCGCAATCCGCTGCTCGTCGATCTCCGCAATGTCTACGCGCCCGACGATGCGCGCCGCGCCGGCCTTGCCTATGTCGGGGTCGGGCGGGGCACCGCCGACCACGGCTCGCTGGAACAGGCCGAAGGCTGAGGCACCTCCCTCCGAAAACGTCCCGTCCCGCCACGCTGAACGAAATCGAAACGAGCATCGTCCAGAACCACGTACCACTCACTCTGACGGAGCTGTGATGACTTCGCTGCGTATCCTCGTCACCGGCGGCGCCGGCTTCATCGGATCGGCGCTTGTCCGCCACCTGGTCGCCAACACCGATCACAGCGTGCTCAATGTCGATGCGCTGACCTATGCGGGCAATCTCGCATCGCTCGGGCCGATCGCCGACAGCAACCGTTATCGCTTCCAGCGCGCCGACATCTGCGATCGTGACGCAGTCGCCAGCGCGATCGCCGATTTCCGCCCGCAGGTCGTCACGCATCTCGCCGCCGAAAGCCATGTCGATCGCTCGATCGACGGCCCTGCGCAGTTCATCCAGACCAATCTGGTCGGCACCTTCAACATGCTCTCGGCCGCGCTCGACTATTGGCGCCAGCTGGACGGCGCGGAGAAAGCCGGTTTCCGTTTCCATCATATCTCGACCGACGAGGTGTTCGGCGCGCTCGGCGGCGAAGGCTATTTCACCGAGGATACCGCCTATGATCCGCGCTCGCCCTATTCGGCGTCGAAGGCCGGATCGGACCATCTCGTCAGTGCCTGGCATCACACCTACGGGTTGCCGACACTGATCACCAACTGCTCGAACAATTACGGCCCCTATCACTTCCCCGAGAAGCTGATCCCGCTGATGATCCTCAAATGCCTCGCGGGCGAGCCACTGCCGGTTTACGGCACTGGCAACAATGTGCGCGACTGGCTTTATGTCGACGATCATGTCCGCGCGCTGACGGTGGTGTTCGAGCGCGGTGTCCCCGGCGAAAGCTACATGGTCGGCGGCCGATCCGAACGCACCAACCTGAAGGTCGTCGAGACGATCTGCGACACGCTCGACAAAATCCGCCCACGCGCCGACGGCGAAAGCTACCGCGTGCAGATCAGCTTCGTCGCCGACCGCCCCGGCCATGATTTCCGCTACGCGATCGATGCGTCAAAGCTCGAGCGCGAACTCGGCTGGAAACCGCTGGAAAGTTTCGAGACGGGCATCGCCAAGACGATCCGCTGGTATCTCGACAACGAAGCCTGGTGGCGTCCGATCATGTCGGGCGCCTACGCAGGCGAGCGGCTCGGTCTCAAAAGCGCCTGATCCGTGGCGCGCCCCGCAATCCTCGTTACCGGCGGCAGCGTAGCGGCGCAGAGCTATGGCATTCGCTCGCGTTCGTGGCAGGATGTGTGTCGGGGCGATATGCACAGCCTTGTGGAGAGCGATAAATAATGAAGGGCGCCATCCTTGCCGGATGCGACGGGCATGATCCCTGTGCGTTGACGGAGGTCGCGCGCCCATGAGCATCGCGCGCAACTCGCGCTATAATCTGATCGGGTCGATCATCCCGATCATATTGGCGCTGGCGACGGTGCCGATCTACCTGCATTTCGTGGGGCAGGACCGGTTCGGCGTGCTGTCGATCGCCTGGCTTTTCCTCGGCTATTTCGGGCTGTTCGATCTGGGGCTGGGCCGCGCGACCACTTACCAGATCTCGGCGCTGCGCGACGGCGATCCGGCCGAGCAGGCCGAAGTCTTCTGGTCGGCGATCCTCGTCAACATCGGGATGGGGCTGGTCGGCGCGATCGTGCTCTGGCTCGTGTCGCAATATTTCTTCCAGAGCGTCTTCAAGGTCGATGCCAGGCTGCGGCCAGAGATTCTCGCTGCCGTCCCGCTCCTTGCCGCTTCGGTTCCGGTGGCGACGATGACGGGCGTGCTCACCGGCACGCTGATCGGCAAGGATCGTTTCCTCGAAGTGAACATGCTCTCGGTCACCTCGACCGCCTTGTTCCAGATCTTCCCGCTCGGCGTCGCCTGGCTGATCGGCCCCAACATCTCAGGATTGCTGGCAGCAGCGCTGGCCGCGCGCGCGACCGCGATTGCGGCTATGTGGATTCAGTGCCACCGGCTGGTGCTTCGCGGCCAGCCGATCCGCTTCTCGTCGGGGCGCGCACGATCGCTGCTCGGTTATGGCGGCTGGGTGACGCTGACCTCGATCTTCAGCCCGATGCTGGTGATCGTCGACCGGTTTGCGATCGGCGCCGTCCTCGGCTCGGCGGCAGTCACCGTTTACACCGTGCCTTTCCAGATCGCTCAGCGCATCTCGATCATTCCGACCGCGCTGGTCGGCGCGATCTTCCCGCGCCTGCCCTCGGCCGACCGGGAGGAACAGTCGCGGCTCACCGGCAAGGCGCTGCTCGTCCTCTCGTCGCTGCTCGGGCCGCCGATCATGGTGGCGATCTTCATCATCCACCCCTTCCTCGATCTGTGGGTGGGGCGCGAGATCGGCACGCAGGCCGCGCCGATCGCCCGGCTGATCATCCTCGGCTTCTGGGCCAACGCCTTCGCGATCGTGCCCTATGGCCGGCTGCAGGGCACCGGCCGCCCCGATCTGGTCACCAAGGTCCTGCTGATCGAGATACCCTTCTATCTCGCCGGCCTCTATTTCGGGATGAAGCAATTCGGGCTCGTCGGCTGCGCCTTCGCCCTGGCCGTCCGCTTCGCCGTCGACTTCATCCTTCTGTCCTTCGCCGCGGGGGGGAAACTCGACAAGGCAGGGCTGCTCGGCGCCAACGCATTGCTGCTGTGCGCAGGCGCGGTCGTCGCCAGCATCCTGCCTTATCACGGCATTGCCTTGTGGATTGTCTCGGTTCCGCTGCTCGCCGCGATCAGCTGGCTCGCCTGGGCGAACATGCCTGCCGAACTGCGCGCGCAGATCGATACCGTGCTCGACCGGCTGCGCGCCGCGCGAAAGTCACAGGCGTGAAGGGAAATGGCCCTGTCCGGGCTTTCTCCACCAATTTTCAACGTGACGCCTGCTATGCGGCGCCCATAGACTGAGCGGCGATCGCGCTGCACGGCCCGGCCTGAGAGAGTGAGTCAATGATGCCTAATCTCAAAGTCGCCCTTGGCGCCTTGCTGGCCATTGCGGCGGGCGGCTGCTCGGCGACCCCGGCGCCCGCCGCAGGCCCGGTATCGACCGACGCGGCACTCGCCGCCGCTCTGGCCAGCGCGAAGGGCGGCGAGACCATCGCCGTCGCGCCGGGCGACTATACGCTCTCGCTCGACGGCAAATCCTATGCAAAGCCCGTGACCATCACCTCGGCGGTGCCGGACAAGCTCGCCCATTTCAGCGACGTCAGCCTGTCGAACGTCGAGAATATCACGCTGCGCAACGTTCGGCTCGGCCGCGTTCTCGAAGCCGGAGAACCGGAATGGCTGCGCTTCGTCCGCATCTTGGGCTCGCGGAATATCGTTGTCGATCAGGTTTGGGTGCATGGTTCGCTCGACGACGATCCGCGCAATGACGGCGTTGGCATCTTCGTGGCCGACACAAAGGGCATCACGATTAGCCAGTCCGACTTCCAGCAGCTCTACAACGGCGTGATCCTTACCAAGTCGCAGGATGTGACGCTGCAGGGCAACCGGTTCTATCAGATGGCGTCGGACGGATCGGACTTTTCGGCGATCGACACCGCGCTCATCGACGGCAATTGCTATTCCAGCTTCCACCCGGCGCCCGGCGATCATCCTGACGGCATCCAGTTCTGGAACCATAGCGTGCCGAGCGGATCGACCAATGTGAAGATCACCAACAACCAGGTGTTCAAGGGTACGGGTGACGGGATGCAGGGCATCTTCATCAGCGCCGAGAATCCCGCGCTGCGCCACAGCAATTTCACTATCGCCAACAATCTGGTTTACAATCAGCATCTCTACCACGGCATTTTCGCCAGTGGCGTCGATCATGTCCTGATCGAAAATAATACGGTGCTCTCGATCCCGGGTGGAAACCCGGTGTGGATCGCGGCGGCCGGCGCCGCAGACATCACGCTCATCGGCAACGTCGCGGACCAGTTCGTCAACGACAAGAGCCGCGACGTGAAGCTCAGTGACAATATTTTCCTCAACGAATCAGGCGGCAAGGCTAAGTTCCCCAATCGCAAGGCGGGCGCCGACGCGCGCGCCTCCGACCTGATCATCGCCGGGCGCGGCTTCCAGGGTGCAGACAAGCAATGCGTCATTTCGCGGCCCGCCGAGTGAGGATCATCGAATGTTGAGTGCGATCCGCAATCTGTTCGTCGGCTATGGCCGCTTCCTGACGGCGCCGGCGCCCCCTGTCATCGCGCCGTTCCGCAGGCCCGTCGCGCCGCATCGCGCGCTGATGCGCAAGGTCGGCTTCTTCGCCATGTGCATCTTCCTGGGCATGGTTTACGGCTTCGTCTTCACCGTCTTCCCGCTCAGCTTCATCGTCGTTCTCGCGCTGCCGATCCTCGCGCTCGTGATGATCGTGATCTGGGCGCTGCCTGATCAGGAAAAGGCGCCGACACGCGCGCTTACCAATTTGCTGTTCCTGCTGATCATGCTGGTCGTGCTGTGGCCCAATTATCTGGCGATCTCGCTGCCCGGCCTGCCGTGGATTTCGGTGCGGCGCCTCTTTTCGCCCATCGTCACCTTCATCCTGCTGATCTGCATCTCGACTTCGGCGCGCTTCCGCGCCGAGCTCGGCCATTCGCTGCGCTCCTCGCCGCTCATCTACACGGGTATCGTCGTCTTCGCGATCCTGCAGCTGGTGACGCTGATCTGGTCGCTGTCGCCGCTGGGCGGGCTCTTTCCCGTGATCGACCACGAGTTTCTGTGGATCGGCGTCTTCTTCGCCAGCGCCTGGGTATTCACTCAGCCCGGCATGGTCAGGCGCGGCGCGATGATGCTGCTGGCCATGACGCTGATCGTCTCGGTGATCGGTATGCTCGAATGGAAGAACCAGCAGATTCTATGGGCGCACCACATTCCGTCCTTCTTCCAGATCGGTGACGATGCGGTGGAGCGCATCCTGACGCCGCAGTTCCGCGACGGGCGCTATCGCATCGCATCGACCTTTTCGCTGTCGCTGAACTTCGCCGAATATCTGGCGCTGATGACGCCGTTCCTGCTCTATTTCCTGTTCCGGGCACGCTCGATCATCACCATGGCGATCTGGGCGGCGGCCGATCTTGCATTGCTGATTGTGATCTTTCTCAGCACCGCGCGGCTCGGCGTCATCGGCTGGCTGACCGCGCACGGCTTCTTCATCATGTTCTGGGCGTTCAAGCGCTGGCGCTCGAACAAGGCGGACCTGATCGGCCCGGCGCTGTCGATCGCCTTCCCTACCGCGCTGGTATTGCTGGTCATTGGGATCAACACGGTGGATGCGATCCATAACCGCACGATCGGTGGCGGATCGACGAGCTTCAGCAACGACGGCCGACGCACTCAATTCAGCATGGCGCCGCCGGTGATCGCCAGAAATCCCTTCGGCTATGGATCGGGACAGGGCAGCGGCGCGCTCGGCTATGTCGCGCCCAGCGGGCTGCTCACCGTCGACAGCTATCTGCTGACCATCGTCCTCGACTACGGCATCCTCGGCTTCCTGGCCTATTACGGCATGATGCTGTCGGCGGTCGTCAACGGCGCCCGCGCTTCGCTCGAGGAGGATGATCCAAGCGACAATGTGAGCTTCTCGCTTGCGGTATCGACAGCGATCCTCGTCTTCCTCACCGCCAAGCTCGTACTCAGCCAGGAAGACAATCATGCCGTCTACTTCTTCCTGCTCGGGATGAGCTGTGCGATCCAGTCGCAGACCAAGCGGCGGCCCATGACAAAAGTCGCAGCGGCGCCGGGGGCGGCACTCCCCGCTCCAGCCTGAGCGCCGCATAACCTGAACGCAAAAAAGAGAGGGGCGCCTCCCGCCATGGGAAACGCCCCTTCCTTCTGTCCGGAGACGCTTTTACTTCGCGGCGGGCGAGCCCGATGCTGCCGGCGTCGGCGCGCCCGGCTTGGCCGGGCCGTAGCCGGGCTGATACTTCACCGCGTCGCGCGCGGCCTTCACCTTGGCCTCGAGCTCCTTGTTGGCGAGGTCGTTCAGCTTGCGCATCTGCACCTGCTGCATGGCGACGGCGAGCGCCTGATCGCCCGTGAACGGCACGACCTTGGTCTCGACGATCTTGTTCGCGACGAGGATCGGGCGGCCCGGCACCGGGATGATGAACACTTCGCCGGCCGGCAGCTTCAGTATCTGCTGCAGGAGCTGCGGCGGCATGCGCAGCGCGTCCATCTGGCCCGGTGCACGCTTGTACTGGAGGTGATCCGCATCGAGCTTGGCCTGGACTTCTTCCATGGTCTTCAGCGGCTGGAAGGCCTTCAGCTTGGCTTCGTCGGCCGGCAGCTCGAACTGGATCTGGTCGACGGTGAAGATCTTGCGCTGGGCGAACATCTCGGGGTTGTCGTCCATGAACTTCTGCGCTTCCGACTTGGTCGGCTGCGGGATCGTCGAGGCGATCGAACGCTGCAGCATGTCGACGAGGATCTGGTCGTCGGCGCGGCGTTCCTGCAGCAGATAGGCCGGGGTCTTGTCGAGCCCACGCTCGCGCGCGAGGTCGGAGAGGATGCGACGGTTGATGATCTGCTGGAGCGCGTTCTGCTCGATGATCTTGCGCGCTTCGCCGGTTGGCAGCTGGATGCCCTGAAGCTCGGCATTGAGTTCGTGGATGGTGATGTCCTTGCCGTCGACGGTGGCGATAACCTGCCCCTTGTCGAGCTGAGCGGCCGCATCCTTCTTGCCGCACGCGCCAAGCGCCAGCAGCATCGTGCCGGCCAGCAGCCCGCCCGAGATCATCTTACGCATATTTGCCCTCCTCATCGGCCCGGTGAGCCCGGGCCGCAAAATCCCTGTGCGCGTCGCTATAGGGCCGGCCGGGGCAGTCACAAAACGAAAAGAGCGTTAAGCCTCTAGAGTCGGCTCGACGGGGCTGGCATGCCGAACGAAGTCGGGCACAAGGGGGATCATGACACAGGAAGGAAACGCCGGACCGCGCCGCCGGCCACGCATCTGCCTCGCCGCATCGGGCGGCGGCCATGTCCGCCAGCTGCTCGATCTCGAACCCGTCTGGCGCGATCAGGACTATTTCTTCGTGACCGAGGATACGGCACTCGGCCGCAGCCTCGCGCGCGATCATCCCGTCCGCTTCGTCGCCCATTATGCACTGGGTCAGGCGCGGATCGGGCAGACCGTCGCGATGATCCGCGGCGCGTTCGCCAACCTCGTCCAGTCGGTGCGGATCGCCTTTTCCGAGCGGCCAGACATCGTGATCAGCACGGGCGCCGGCGCCGTATTCGTCACCGCGCTCGTATCGCGGCTGCTCGGCGCGCAGTTCATCCTGATCGATTCCTTCGCACGTTTCGACAAGCCGTCGAAATTCGCTCGCATCGCCAAGCCCTTCGCCAGCCATGTCGTGGTGCAGTCCGCCGCGCTCAAGACGATCTGGCCCGACGCCGAACTGTTCGATCCGCTGCGCATGCTCGACGAGGAGCGCCCGCCCAAGCAGCCGCTGATGTTCGCGACCGTCGGCGCGACGCTGCCTTTCCCCCGGCTGGTTGAGGCCGTCCTCGCGTTGAAGGACAGCGGCAAGCTGACCGAGCACGTCATTCTCCAGATCGGCGACGACGATGCGCCCTATGCGCCTCGCTCCGACATCGAGATCGTCCGGTCGCTCGATTTCGATCGCGTACAGGCGATCCTCCGCGATGCCGAGCTGGTGGTCTGCCACGGCGGCACCGGATCGCTGATCACCGCATTGCGCGCGGGCTGCCGCACCGTCGCCATGCCCCGCCGCTTCGCGCTCAAGGAGCATTACGACAATCATCAGGAAGAAATCACCGCCGCCTTCGCCGATCGCGGCCTGATCGAGGCGGTGCTCGACGCCGATCAGCTCGGCCCGGCGATCGAGCGCCTTCGTGCGCGACCGGCGCGCATGGCGACGACCGATCCCAGTGGCCTGATCGCCTGGCTGCGCGCGTTGATCGCGAAGGGCTGACAGTCAGCCCTTCGCGCAATCCGGTCAGAGCGCGCCCGCAGTCCGGGCCACGGCCTTGGGCTTGTCGGCGCCGCGACGGAACTGGTCGCGCGCAATCGCCATAAGCAGATAGGTGGGCAGCGCCTCGTCGCGGAACCGATAGCGCCGGGCCGGACCGGCGGTATCGACATCGAACAGCTCGTCCCACTTGTCCATCGTCGCGGCGACGCTGCCGGCCGCAGCGGCGCTGTCGGGCGAAAGCCGCACGTCCTCGGCCGCGAACCAGCCGTCCGCAGTGCTTGCCGAGCGCGCGATCGCGGCGAGCACGCTGCCGTCGCTGTCGGCCAGCAGCTTGCCCTTGATCGTCTTGCTCGCCGGCAGGATGCGACTTTCGGCTTCCTCGACGATGCTGTCGAGCGCGCCCCAGACGTCGTTCAGCTCGACGTTGAGCCGTTCCTGGTCGAGCGCGTGGAGGCTCGAATGGTGGCAGATCAGCCGCACGAGATAAGGCGAACCATTGGACAGCAGGCGGATCAGCTTGACCGCCGGCTCCTCGAAGCTGACGCCGGCGCTGTTCTCGCCGATGCGGATCAACGATCCGATCTCGGCATCGGTCAGGCGCGGCATCGGCAGGCCGATGACGTTGCGGCGGATCGAGGGGATATAGCCGACCAGCTCCTGCAGGTTGGACGCGACGCCGGTCAGGATCAGCTGCACGCGCGCCGCGCGATCGGACAGGTTCTTGATCAGCTCGGCGACCGACTGGCGGAACTCGGGATCGATGATCCGGTCATATTCGTCGAGGATGATGAGCACGCGCGTTCCGACGATCTGCGCGCACAGGTCGCTCAGCTCGCGCGGGCCGAAGGAACCGGCGGGCAGGCGGTCGGCGAGCGAGGCGCCGCCCTCGGCCTCCGGCGCGGTCGGCGCGACATTGCCGAGATAAAGCTGCGGGATATCACGCAGCACCGAGCGGAAGATATCGTCGAAGCGCGAATGCGCCCCGCACGAGGCATAGACGACCTGATAGCGCGAATCGCGCGCCACATCGGCGAGGATATGGACCAGCGAGGTCTTGCCGATGCCGCGCTCGCCATAAATGACGACATGACTGCGCTGCTCCTCGAGATGCTCGATCAGCTTGGCGAGCACGCCCAGACGCCCGGCGAAACGATTGCGATCGGTCACCGGCTGGGCCGGCGTGAACACATCGCGCAGCGCCAGCCGCGCCTTCATCAGGCGGCTGCCTTCGCCCATTGCGGTTGGCTGGTCGAGTGCTGACGCACGGAAGGTCGGGAAGGGTTTGGCGTCCTCGCCGCCATCGTCCGGCCCGGTCCAGCCCATCCGCAGACGGCGTGAATCGGGGCGATAGGCCACGCGCTCGATCCGGTCAGGATTGCGCCGGCGGCGGAACATCGCGGTAAACCAGTGGGGAAGCACAGCCACATCAATTCCTTACGTCTTGGCGTCGCGATCGTTCCTGCCGGCGCGTCGCCCGTCAACCCTGCCGCTTGAACGGCTTCAGCACGAAATAGCTGTAGGCCAGAACCGCTACGATTCCGATAACAGCAAAAGCATCATAACCGTGATTGCCGAGATAGTTGGAAACCGCACAGCCGACCGAGGGCGGAAGATAACTGAGAATCGAATCCTGCGGCTCGCCGTCCCCAACCGAACGCTGCAGGAAAACCACGATCAACCCGGCGAAAATCGCGATGGTAATCCAGTCATATGGTGTCTGCATCGCTTGCCCGCCCCATTTGCAAAATATTGCTTTCGGGTGCGGCCTATCATTGAAATCGGCCCAATACAAAGGTCCCGCGACCGGACGCGCAAGACAAAGATTGTTAATAGCCCGCGCGCCGCTTTGGCGCACCGCAGTGCGAAAAGCCTGCATTTCCGGGGATTGGAGCGTCATGGCCGGCCGTTGCACGAAAAGCGCTTACCGGCTGAATCATGGTTTCCGCGCGGCCAATGATGTTGCCTCAACGCCCGCAACAGGTTAGCCGAATAGTCCTTCGGGGGTAGGATGACCCAGCTTTTGGGTCATGTTTGGGCGTAGGGTGGCGGCATTGAAACTGGCTTCGACGATCACGATCCTGCTGATGTCGTCGGGTGTCCCGGCGTTGGCGGCGGGGCAATCGGATCTTCCGACCCGCGAGATTTCGGTCACACCAAATGTTCGCATCGAATATGACTCGAACGTCTACGGCGTGAACAAGGCGTTCGTCCCGGCGGGAAACGGGACACGCGACGATCTTCATATCGCGCCCGGGGTCGGCTTCGATCTGCAGATGCCGTTCAGCCGCCAGGCACTCTATCTGAACGGCTCGGTCGGCTACGATTTCTACAAGAACAACAGCGCACTGAATCGCGAGCGCCTCGACATCAACGGCGGCGCGCGACTCAATCTGCTCGGCTGCAATCCGACCATCGACGGCACCTACACGCGCATGCTCAGCAATCGCTATGCGCTGGTTTCTGTCGATCAGATCGACAACACCGAAACCCACCGCGCGATCGGCACCACGGTCAGTTGCGGCGGGCCGCTTGGCCTCACCTATGGCGGCAATTACCGGCATGAGAATGTGACCAACAGCCTCGCGGAACTGAAGATCCTCAATTATGATTCGGATTCGTTCGGCGCCAATATCGGCTATACGCGCCCCACGTTCGGCACGCTGCTGCTGTATGGCAACTATAACAAGATAAGCTATCCCAATCGCCTCTACATCATCGGCGGCACCGACATCGTGACCGATGGGGCGAAGATCTACAGCGCCGGCGTGAGTTTTGAGCGCAATATCGGGTCGAGGATTACGGGCAAGGTTTCGGCAGGCTATACCTGGGTCACGCCGAAGCTGCCGCTCTCGCCGAAATTCCACGGCGCGTCCTATGCGCTGAATGTGACCGCCCGTCCGATCGAAGCGCTGCAGATCGATGCCATCGCATCGCGCAGCGCCTCGGCGTCGAATCTAGCCGACGTCGCCTACACGATAACGGATCTTTATTCGTTGCAGGGTAATTACACCTTCAGCCGATCGCTTTCGGCACAACTGGGGGCGAGTTATCAGAAGCAGAATATCAACGGGTCGCCGGTGGAGACGCCCTTTTCGCAGGCCGATTATGATTTCTGGACCGCCAATGGGGGTCTTCGGTACGTTTGGAGAAAACTGACCTTCAGCGCTGACGTGTCGCACATGCGCCGCAATTCCAGGATCCTGTTCCAGCGCTATAATGACACGCGCATCGGATTCGGCGTTTCGCTTGGTCTTTGAAGCAATGGGAATGAGCATGAGCAGGTCTGTATTTGGTACGCTCGCCGCCTCGACGGCGCTCTTCATGTCGGCGGCGGTCGTCGCGCAGCCGCCCGTTCCCGCAGCCGCGCCCGCCAAGCCTGCGGTTAGCCCGGACAAGCAGGAAAAGGATCTGCTCGCCGGTTATGTGCTGGGGCCGGACGACGTTATCGAAGTCGACGTGCTCGGCCAGCCCGAGTTCAAGACGCGTGCCAAGATCCGCAACGACGGCATGATCGCCCTGCCCTATATCGGCGATGTGAAGGCGCAGGGCCTGACGATCATCCAGTTCAACAACATGGTGTCCGAGAAGCTGCGCGCCGGCGGCTATTATGCAAAGCCGTTCCTCAGCACCGATATCGTGTCCTTCGCCAGCCGCTATGTCATCGTGCTCGGCGACATCGCGCAGCCGGGTCTCCAGCCCGTCGATCGCGCCTATCGCGTGTCGGAAATGCTCGCCCGCGCGGGCGGCCTGCGTGAGACCGGCGCCGACTATGTCGTGCTGCGCCGCCAGAATGGCGAAGAGCTGAAGCTCGATTTCAGGAAGCTCGCGGCCGGCGGCGTCGAGGACGATCCGCTCGTCCAGCCCGGCGACAAGCTCTATGTCCCTGCCGCCGAGCTTTTCTACATCTACGGCCAGGTCAATGCGCCGGGCGCCTATCCGCTCAAACTCGAAATGACGCTGCGCCGCGCGCTCGCCCGCGGCGGCGGCCTCACGCCCAACGGCTCGGAAAAACGCATCAAGCTCTATCACGACGGCACGGAAAAGAAGGTCGGCATGGATTATGTGATCCAGCCCGGCGACGTTCTCGTGGTCGGCGAACGACTCTTCTGATCGCCCGCGTTAAGGGAGCAGCCCCGTGAATCTTGTTCAGTTCCTCCGCATCCTGATGGCGCGCAAGGCGATCATCATCGCGACGCTGCTTGCCTCCCTGGTGACTGCCGTCATCGTGTCGCAACTCGTTCCGCCGCGCTACGAAGCGCGCAGCCGCGTGATCCTCGATCTGATCAAGCCCGATCCGGTCACCGGCCAGCTGATCGCAACCAACATGCTGCGCAACTATATCAGCACGCAGATGCAGCTGATCGAGGATCTGCAGACCGCCGAGCCCGTCATCGACAAGCTTGGCTGGGCCAACGATCCCGCGCTGATCGAATCCTATGCGCGCGCGACCGACGGCAAGGGCACCGATATCCGCCGCTGGCTGGCGCAGCAGATCGTCGACAACACCAAGGCGAGCATGGTCGAGGGCAGCAACATCCTCGAGATCAGCTATCGTGGCTCCAGCCCCGAATTCGCCAAGCAGATCGCCGACCTGATCCGCGACACCTTCATCGAGCAGAATCTGCGCTCGACGCGCGAGACTTCGGCGCGAACCGCTGACTGGTATCGCGATCAGGCCGAGCGCGCCAAAGCCGATCTGACCGCGGCCGAAGACGCCCGCACCGCCTATGCCAAGGCGAACGGCATCGTTCTCGACGCCTCCAATACCGATCTCGAAAGCCAGAAGCTGACGCAGCTCTCGGGCGCCTCGACGCTCCCGGCGACGATCACCAACATGACATCGCCCGCGCAGACCCAGCTCGATCAGGTCGACCAGCAGATCCAGCTGGCCGCCTCGACGCTCGGTCCCAACCACCCGACCTTCATCGCGCTCCAGAAACAGCGTCAGGTCCTCGCGGCCGAAGTCGCGCGCACCGGTGGCAACGGCGGGATGAGCGCGGCGCAGATCGAGGGCAAGTTCCAGGCGCAGAAGGCCCGCGTGTTGGGTGAGCGCGACAAGATCGACCGCATCAACCAGATGCAGCGCGACATCGACATGAAGCGCGATCAATATCAGAAGTTCGCTTCTTCGGCGGCACAGCTCCGCGTCCAGGCCGATGTCGGCGAGACCAGCCTCGAGCCGCTCGGCAACGCGACCGCGCCCTCGAAGCCGAGCTTTCCGAACATCCCGCTGATCATCGGTGGCTCGATCGGTCTCGGCCTCGCGCTCGGCGTCGGCTTCGCGCTGCTCGTCGAGCTGCTCAACCGCCGCATCCGCAGCGATACCGATCTCGAGCATGCCGCTGGCGTTCCCGTCTTCTCGGTGGTCGGCAGCACGCGCAATCCCAATGGCCTCGTCAGCCGCATCCTGCGTTTCTTCGATCGCAGGAACCGTCGGCGCGGCGAGCTGGCGGAGGCTTAAGTCATGGACAATATCGATATCATCGCCAGCGAGCCGCCCGCCGAGCCCGCCGCATCCGAGACGAGCTGGGAAGCCGGCCCCGAATATCATATCGCGTCGGTGATGCTGTCGGACCCGACGAGCATCAATGCCGAGGCGATCCGCGGGCTGCGCACGCGCATCATGGCGCAGCACGTCCGCGAAGGGCGTCGCGCGCTCGCCTTCTGCACGCCCTCCACCGGATCGGGCTGCACCTATTCGGCCTTCAATCTGGCGGTCGCCATGGCTCAGATCGGCGTCCGCACCGTGATCGTCGACGGCAATCTGCGCACACCCAGCATCGCCGGGCTGTGCGATCTGCCCGATGGCACGCCGGGCCTGTCCGAATATCTCGCCGATGAAGGCATGCGCCTGTCGCAGATCATCAACGCGGACGTGCTGCCTAACCTGTCGGTGGTCGCGGCGGGTGCCGTCCCCGCCAATCCGCAGGAGCTGCTGTCGGGCGACCGCTTCCGCTCGGCGGTCGATCAGCTGCTGCGCCAGTTTCAGCTCACGATCATCGACACGACGCCCAGCAACACCTGCACCGATGCGCAGCGGGTCGCGACGGTCGCCGGCTACAGCATCATCGTCGCGCGCAAGCACAAGACGCATTACAGCGATGTGCAGATGCTCGCCCGTCTGCTGCGCGCCGACCGTTCGGTGATTGTCGGCACCGTCCTGAACGACTTCTGATGGACATGAGCAGCTCCGTGCGCTCCGGCGACAGCCGCGCGGCCCTCGCCGCGCACTGGCCGCTTTTCCTCGGCATTCTGGCGCTGCTCGTGCCGACCATCGTCACCATCGCCCGCCAGACCTGGACGGCGGAGGCCGGTGTCCACGGCCCGATCGTTCTCGCGACCGGCATCTGGCTGGTCGCGCGGCGCTGGAAGGAGATGCTCGGCATCCGCCAGCCGGGATCGCCGCTGATCTTCTGGGTGGGGTCAGCGATCCTGCTCGTCGCCTATATGCTCGCGCGCGCCTTCGATTTCCTCGTGATCGAGGCGGCGGCGCTGCTCTTCGAACTGGTGCTGATCTTCTATCTCTATTTCGGGCGCGAGGCGGTAACCCGCATGTGGTTCCCGATCCTCTATCTCTGCTTCGCCGTGCCCATCCCCGGCTGGGTGATCGACACGATCACCGCGCCGCTCAAATCCTTCATTTCGCATACCGCGACCTGGCTGCTCACCAAGGCCGGCTACCCGATCGTGCGAGAAGGCGTGACACTCTACATCGCGCAGTATCAGTTGCTGGTCGAGGATGCGTGCGCCGGCCTCAATTCGCTGATCAGCCTCACCGCGATCAGCCTCTTCTACATCTACATCCTCCACAATGCCTCGGTGCGCTACTCTCTGTTCCTGATGCTGTGGATCATCCCGGCGGCGCTGCTCGCCAATCTGGTGCGCGTCATCATCCTCGTGCTCATCACCTATTATTTCGGCAACGCGGCCGCGCAGGGCTTCCTGCACTCGACCGCAGGGCTGGTGATGTTCGCCACCGCGCTGCTCGGCATCTTCGCCGTCGACAGCCTGATGACGCCCATCCGCAGGATGCTGACCAAGTCGACGCCTCCCGCCCCTCCGGCAGGGGAGCAGGCGGCATGAACCGGCGCGATCTCCTGATCGGCGCGGCCTGCCTCGTCACCGCCGGCGGTGCCGAGGCGATCCGCCCGCGCAACCGCATGTCGCTCGTCCACGGCCGCAAGCTGGCCGATGCCATCCCCCTTGCCTTCGAGGGCTGGAAGCAGATGGATACCAACGCGATCGTGACGCCCGAGAGCGACAACAGCCTCGCAAACCAGCTCTACAGCCAGCAGGTTTCGCGCCTCTATGTCCGCCCGAACGGCGACTATGTGATGCTGCTCATCGCCTATGGCGATACGCAGAGCGACAGCCTCCAGCTTCACCGGCCCGAAGTCTGCTACCCGGCATTCGGCTTCCAGGTGACCGAGAGCGTGGCGTTCGACTTCGATCTCGATCGCGGCGTGACCATCCCCGGCCGCCGCCTGACCGCCTCGACGCCCGACCGCACCGAACATATCAGCTACTGGACGCGCATCGGCGAATATCTGCCCGCCGACGGCCGCCAGCAGCGCTCGATGAAGCTGCGGCAGGCGATCGCGGGGATCATCCCCGATGGCGTGCTCGTCCGTATTTCCAACGGGCTCAGCGACCGCGATG
This sequence comes from Sphingomonas sp. EU05-FHT14C10, assembly GCF_058790595.1. Classification (NCBI taxonomy): domain Bacteria; kingdom Pseudomonadati; phylum Pseudomonadota; class Alphaproteobacteria; order Sphingomonadales; family Sphingomonadaceae; genus Sphingomonas; species Sphingomonas sp. EU05-FHT14C10. Next base: position 68,306 of record NZ_JBYTEN010000017.1, read on the forward strand.
CGGCCTTCGATCTCAACGAAGCCTTCGCGCGGGCGATGATCCGCGACATGAAGCCTGATATGCGCGCGGCGCTGATCACCTCAGAGAAGGCCCGGGAGCTCAGCCAGCCCCTGGGCAAGGCGTGATCGCATGGCGGCCGCCCGGCGGGACCGGCGCCTGACGCGCGCGGCGGCACGCTCGAAGGGCCGGCGGGGGCTGCCGGCATGGGCGTGATGGCGCCCCCGCCCGAACCAGCGGGCGCAACGACGCCGGCAGCGGCCAACGTGCAGGTCGATGCGCAGAAGCGTTCGCCGGCGATGATGGAATTGGCGGTGCTGCTGCTCCGCCTTATCGAGATCGTCGTCATCCTCGGTTCGGCCGCGCTTGCGGCGACGCTGACGATCGATTCCGTGCCTGAGGGCATGGCCGGCACCTATGTGAACACCGTGCTCGTCGCGGCGCTGTTCTTCGCGGGGCTGAGCGAGATCACCGGCTGCTACGACGTCGACGTCCGCTTCCAGGTCCGCCAGTCGTGGAGCCGGGTGATGACCGCCTGGCTGGCGACGCTCATCTTTCTCCTCACCCTGGGCTTCCTGCTCAAGGTGTCGGACAACTTCTCGCGCGGCTGGGCGCTCGGCTGGTTCGGCATCGGCGCGGTCGGGCTGCTCGGCGTCCGCGCGGCCGGCACAGGCTGGATGCTCCGTTTGAAGCGGCGCGGCGTGTTCAACCAGCGCGTGGCGATCTTCGGCGCCGAGGCGCAGGGCGACCGGCTCGCGCGCTACATCAACGGCAATGACAAGCTGACGATCGATCTCGTCGGCTTCTTCGACGACCGCACGCCCGATCGTCTGCCCGACCGCGAGACCAGCCTCGCGCTGCGCGGCAATCTCGACGATCTGATCGAACTCATCCGCGAAGGGCGGGTCGAACAGGTCATCGTCGCGCTGCCCTGGTCGGCCGAGACGCGCCTGCAGGAAATCGTCGCGATCCTCTCGGTCACGCCGGTGCGCATCCGCCTCGCGCCCGACATGGCGGTATTCGCTTTCGCGCAGCGCCCCGTGGTGATGCTCGGCGACCTGCCGGTGATGACGCTGTTCGAACGTCCGATCTCGGGCCTCGACCAGGTCATCAAGAAGATCGAGGACCTCGTTCTCGCCTCGCTGGCGCTGCTGCTGGTCTCGCCGATCTTCCTGATCGCCGCGATCGCGATCAAGCTGGACAGCCCCGGCCCGGTCTTCTTCCGGCAGGAGCGCGAGGGCTTCAACAACCGCCGCTTCCGCATCTGGAAATTCCGCTCGATGCGGCAGGACCGCTGCGAGGCCGACGCGATCGTCCAGGCGACGCGCGGCGATCCGCGTGTTACGCGCGTCGGCTGGTTCCTCCGCCGCACCAGCATCGATGAGCTTCCGCAGCTCTTCAACGTCATGACGGGCGAGATGTCGCTCGTCGGCCCGCGCCCGCACGCGCCATCGACCCGTGCGGGTGAGCGCCTCTTCTCCGATGTCGTCGCCAATTACGCCGCGCGGCACAAGGTGAAGCCCGGCATTACCGGCTGGGCGCAGGTCAATGGCTGGCGCGGCGAGACCGATACTGAGGAAAAACTCCTCCGCCGGCTCGAGTGCGACCTCTATTATATCGAGAACTGGTCGGTCTCGCTCGACCTTTACATCGTCGTCCGGACGGCCTTCTCGCTGCTTTTCCAGCGCGCCGCATACTGATTTCGGCTCCGTTCGGACGTCCGGCAGGCCGTCCGGTTAGCGATATCAGCGGTAATTTTCCCTTTTGTCGTGCAATTCACCGCGAAAGCTCGGCGCTTCGCCGCCGTTAACCATAATTCGCTTGCGTACACGCCGACTCATCCCCGACAATGTAAAAGTCAAAAACGAAACGGTCGCGGGGAAATCGCTAAACCACATTGGCGTTCGGCCTTTGCCGATAATCGTGCGCATCGCACGTCATAGTTAAACCAACGATAACCAAAGCCACCGACTGCCATCAAGGGCTGTATCGGGTCCGTAACATTATCCACGAAGGCCTCACCATTACGGCTTTCGGCGGATTAACCAGTGATGTGAACAGTATATAATGACCAGCGTCCTATATCCCGGAATAGTGAGTGGCACGCCGGCGTCTCCCGTCGGCAGTGGGAGACCCGGGGTGGCAGATATTCAGATCAACGGCAGCGCAGCGCTTACGGCGGCGCTCGCCAACGCAAAGGGCGGCGAAACCTTCGTCCTCGCGGCTGGCGACTATGGCGATCTCACGCTTTACGCCCAGAATTTCGCTTCCAACATCACGATCAAATCGGCGAGCAGCGGCAACCCGGCGCATTTCAATACTGTCAGCGTGCTCAGCAGCTCGAACATCACCCTTCAGGGGCTGGACATCGGCCACGCGCTCAGCTCAAGTGAGCAGGACTATTCGCCGATGGCCCGCGTCTCGGACGCCAGCAACATCGTGTTCAACGGGGTCACTGTTCATGGATCGCTCGACAACGATCCCGGCAATGACGGCCGCGGCATCCAGGTCGCCAACTCTTCCGGCATCACGGTTACGAACTCCGAGTTCACCCAGCTGTCGACCGGCATCGTTTTCAACGGCTCGTCGAACATCACCGTCAAGAACAATAATGTCCACGGCATGCGCAGCGACGGCATGGATTTCGCCAGCACGTCGCAGGTCCTGATCGACGGCAACTCGTTCCGCGACTTTTCGCCGGCCGAGGGCGACCACCCCGACGCTATACAATTCTGGAACAAGACCGGCTCCAGCAGCGTCCGCGACGTCACGATCATCAACAATGTCGTGCTTGCCGGCACCAGTTCGGGCTCGCAGGGCATCTTCATGTCGGACAATGGCGGCTACGCCTACAAGAACGTCCTCATCCAGAACAACCTGATCTTCACCGGCGGTCAGTGGAACGGCATCCTAGTGGCGGGGGCCGACGGCGTGAAGGTCATCGGCAATACCGTGCTGTCGCCGTCGAACGACAGCCTGATGGCGTGGATCCGCATGGACGACATCACCAACGGCCTCGTCCAGAACAACGTGACCGACAAGATCATCAACGAGGGCGCGCATACCGCCGTCCTCCTCAACAATCTGTCGATCAACGGCGATGCCGCCGCGCAGGCGCTGATCCCCAGCCTGCTCCACGGCGCCAACACGACGATCGCCGATCTGGTCATCGCGGGCTATGGCTATCACCCGCTGACCTCGACCCCGTCTTCCTCGGCGTCGAGCAGCTATTCGAACGCCGGCAGCCTGTTCAGCTCCGTGCTCGGCCAGATCTACACGGGCAGCACCGCCGCCACGACGGCGACCAACGACGTCGACCGCATCATCCCCGCCTTCGCGATGTCTAATCCGTCGGCGGCGGACGCGCAGGATCTCGGCAAGCTGCTCTCGGCGGCCGGCCTCACGTCGTCTTCGTCTTCTTCTTCGTCGTCCACCTCGACGACGCAGGCGCTCAGCACCGCTTCGACGGCGGGTAGTGTCGTCGGCAGCGACACGATGGCGCACGGCTCGCTCGCCACGCTGCTGAGCCAGCACACCCACGCCATCGCCTGAGGCTTGCCCCGGGGCGGCCGCGCTTTCAGATATTGATGCGAAAGCGCGCGCCGCCGTCCGGCGCGTCGTCGATCAGGATCGATCCGTCATGCGCCAGCACGACCTGGCGCGCGAAGCTCAGCCCAACGCCCGTGCCCTTCGCCTTGGTGGTGAAGAAGGGGAGGAAGACATCGCCGCGCATGGCCTCGGGCACGCCCGGGCCGTTATCGGTCACGTCGATCCGCACCCCGCCGCGCGTCGCGGCGATGCCCAGCGCCAGCCTGGCCTGAACGCTGCCTGCCGAAGCAGCCTCGGCACCGTTACGCAGAAGGTTGATCAGCACTTGAGCCAGCAGATCCGGATCGGCGTCGACGGTGAGATCGCCGGGCTCGACGGTCAGCGCCAATGTCGCGCGATCGGCGGGCCAGTCGGCGGCGAAGAGGCGCTCGAGCTCCTGCGCGAAGGGCAGCGCGGCGAAGCGGCGGCGGCGGATCTGCGGCGCGCGGCTGACCTGGCGATAGGTCTCGACGAAGTGCATCACCCCGTCGGCGCGGCGCGACAGCGTCTCCACCGCCTCGCGCGCATCGGCGATGGCGGGATCGCCATGATCGTCCAGACCGCGCATCAGTTCGGCCGCGGTGCGCGCAAGCGAGGTGACCGGCGTCATCGAATTCATGATCTCATGCGTCAGCACGCGGATCAGGTCGCTCTGCGCCGCGACCTCGACGGCGTTGAGCGCATCCTGGATCGGCTGGATGACGACGACCCGCGTCAGCCCGCCCAGCCGCTGCACCGCGGCCGATCGCGCCATCGCGCGCTGCGGCCCGGTCGGCAGCATCAGCTGGACGAGGCGGCGGCGTGAAGGGTCGCGCTCGGCGAGATAAGCGGCAAGATCGGCCCCAAAGGGCGCATAGTCGGCGGCTCGGATCCCCGCACTCACCGGAAACAGCCGCCGCGCCGATTTGTTGATCGGCGTGATCCGGCCTTCGGGATCGATAACCAGGATCGCGGCGGGCGCGTCGTCGATAAGGGCTTCGTGGAAGCGCTGGATATCGGCGTCGCGCGCGCGTTCCTCACGCATCTGCGCCATGCTCGCGTCCAGCGCCGCGCCTAGCTCGTCGAAGCCGCCGCCCGACCGTTCGTGCCCGAAACGCGCGGTCATGTCGGCGAAGCGCATCGCCTCGACGAAGCGCGCCACCTCGCGATTGGTGCGCTCGACATGCCGCCACAGCAGCCAGACGGCGCCGGCGACGAGCAGCCCGGCGACGATGCGCGCAGCCCCCAGCCCCGGCTCAGTCAGGCTGAGCGCCAGCAATGCCACCGTGCCGAGCAGCAGCGCCAGCCGCACCGCGAGGCCCAGCGTGAAGCGCGCGCTAAAGCCCATGCTTCTCCATCCGCCGGTAAAGTGATCCGCGCGTCAGCCCCAGTTCGGCGGCGGCGAGCGAGATATTGTAGCTGTGCTTGCGCAGCGCGCGCTCGATCATCTGCCGCTCGGCGCGATCGAGATTGAGATCGTCGACGGTCGCGGCGGGCTCGATGGCGATCGGCGCGGGTGACGCTCGCCCAATCGAGAAATCCTCGATCGTCAGCGGCCCGTCGCCGGCCAGGATCGTCGCGCGCTCGGCGGCGTGACGCAGCGCGCGGACATTGCCGGGCCAATCATAGGCGACGAGCGCCGCCATCACGCCTTCGGGGACCGGCTGACGCGCGCGGCCATATTTGCGTGCGTAGATGTCGAGGAAATGCTCGATCAACATCGGCACGTCCTCACGGCGCTCGCGCAGCGGCGGCAGCATGATCTCGACCGTGTTGAGCCGGAACAGCAGGTCCTGCCTAAAACGCCGCTCGTCGTTGAGTTCCGCCGTCGTCATGTTGGTCGCCGCGATCACGCGCACGTCGATGTCGACGGGGCGGTTCGCGCCCACCGGCGTCACGCGGCGCTGCTCGAGCGCGGTCAGCAGCTTGGGTTGCAGGTGGAGCGGCAGGTTGCCGATCTCGTCGAGGAAAAGCGTGCCGCCGTCCGCCGCCTCGATGCGCCCCATCCGGTCGGCGCGCGCATCGGTGAACGCGCCTTTGACATGGCCGAACAGCTCGCTGTCGAACAATGTCTCGGCGACCGCGCCAAGATCGACCGAGACCATCAGTGTCTCGGCGCGGCGCGACAGGCGGTGCAGCTCGCGCGCCACCAGTTCCTTGCCCGTGCCGTTTTCGCCCAGGATCAGCACATTGGCGTCGGTCGGCCCGGCGCGCGCGATCAGCGAATGGACGCGCGCCATCGCCGGCGACCGGCCGAGCAGCGCCGTGTCGCCGGCAGGCGCCGCGACCGTCACGGCCTTGCGCTTTTCGGTATCGATCGCGCGGCGCGACTGACGCAGCGCCGCCGCCGTCCTGACCGTCGCCAGCAACCGCTCGTTCGACCAGGGCTTGGACACGAAATCGGTCGCCCCGCGCTTCATCGCCTCCACCGCGATCTGCACGCCGCCATGCGCGGTGATCATCACCACCACCGCTTCGGGATCGCTCTCGAGGAAGCGACTGAGCCAGGTGAAGCCTTCGCGCGCATCGGTCGCCCCGCGCGCGAAATTGGCGTCGAGCAGAATGGCGTCGGGCTGCCGCCCCGATATCGCGTCGAACGCCTGCTGGGGGTGCGTCGCCACCACCACTTCGGCGAAGAGCTCGCGCAGCAGCAGCCGCGCGGCGAGGAGGATATCCTCGTCGTCGTCGACGACGACGCACAGGTCGAATGGCTTTCCCCGCTCCATGTCCGCTTCCGTACAGATACTGTCCGCTTCCGGACAATCAATAAGCGTGCCAGCGCGCCACTACGTTCGACGAACGACGTTTTTCCGCGCGTTTCGCAACTTGGCACGGCGCCTGCAACGCTACCGACGTCTCAACAAGGAGTTTGACAATGTATACCCCCGAAAGGCGCCCCTTCCAGTCCGCGATCGCCGCTCTGCTCTTCGCGTCGGCCGTCACCTTCGCCACCGTCGCGCCCGAGCCGGCGCATGCGGATGCCGGGAAATCCGGCGTTTCCTGCCTCGCCTCGGCGCAGGCCATGCCGTCGCCGCGTCACATCCTGGCCTGATGCCGGGGATGATCGTCGTGGGGGCCGCCATGTCCGTTTCCGGACACCAACTGTCCGTTTCCGGACGCGGGGCATGCGGAGCACGCCGATGAGCGTGATCCGCATGCCCGCCGAGGCCCGCAACGACGCCGGCCCGAGCAGCGGCGGCGCGATGGATCGCGTCGTCGAACGCAAGGGCATTTCAAAAAGGATCAAGCTGGCGATCGCCGCCGGCGCGCTGGCGATCGCGGCGGGCGGCTTCTACGCCTATGCCCCGCGCGCGGACCAGCAGACGGTCGCCGCCGACAGTCTCACCATCTCGCCCGTCACCAAGGGCGTGTTTGACGATTTCCTGCCGCTGCGCGCGCGCGTCACGCCGCTCCTCACAGTCTATCTCGATGCGATCGAGGGCGGCCGGGTCGAAAAGGTGCTCGTCGAGGACGGCGCAACCGTCACCGCCGGCCAGCCGCTCGCGGTGCTCTCCAACGCCGAGCTCCAGCTGTCGGTGCTCGCGCGCCAGACCGAGGTCACCCAGCAGGTCAATTCGATGCGCAGCCAGGAACTGGCGCTGTCGCAGACGCGCCTGCAGAATGAACGCGCCCTGCTCGAAGCCGAGCTGGACCTGCGCAAGGCCGAGCGCCAATATGCTCGCGAACAGCCGCTGGCCGCCAAGGGTTTCGTCTCGGGCCAGGCGTTTCGCGACACCAGCGACAATCTCGACTATCAGCGCCATCGCCGCGACGTGCTGAAGCGCGCGCAGTCGAGCGACGAGCGCCTCCAGACCGGCCAGCTCGCCCAGCTCCGCGCCTCGGCGGATTCGATGGAATCGGGGCTCGGCATCGCGCGCGCCAATCTCGATGCTCTCAATCTGCGCGCGCCCGTCTCGGGCCAGCTTTCATCTTTCTCGATCCAGGTCGGCCAGTCGATGGCGCGCGGCGAGCGCCTCGGCCAGATCGACAGCCCCGGCCGCAACAAGCTGATCGCCGGGATCGACGAATTCTACCTCGGCCGCGTCCAGACCGGGCAGATCGCGACCGCCGAGAGCGGCGGAAAGACGTGGAAGCTGAAAGTCTCGAAAATCTATCCGCAGGTGAAGAACGGCCAGTTCGAGGTCGATCTCGTTTTCCTCGACGGCGAGCCGCAGGGCCTCCAGCGCGGCCAGTCGGTGCAGGTCAGGTTGACGCTGGGCGATCCCGCGCCCGCGCGCCTGATCCCCGGCGGCGCCTTCTACAACGACACCGGCGGCGCCTGGGTGTTCGTCGTCTCGCGCGACGGCAGCCAGGCGGTCAAGCGCCAGGTCCGTCTCGGCCGCCGCAACGCCGATTATATCGAAGTGCTCGACGGCCTGGACGTCGGCGAGCGCGTCATCACCTCACCCTATGCCGGTTTCGCAGACAAGGACCGGCTCGATCTCACCAGGCAGTGAAAGGCCCGATTATGCTCAGCATGCGTGAACTCTCGCGGGTCTACCGCACCGACACGGTCGAGACGACTGCGCTCGACCGCATCGATTTCACCGTCGACGAAGGCGAATTCGTCGCGATCATGGGGCCTTCGGGCTGCGGCAAATCGACGTTGCTCAACATCATCGGCATGCTCGACAGCCCATCGAGCGGCTCCTACCGCTTTGCCGGGCAGGAAGTGGCGGGGCTGAGCGAGGCCGGCCTCTCCGACGTGCGCAAGCAGAATATCGGCTTCATCTTCCAGAGCTTCAATCTGGTCGACGAACTGAGCGTGCGCGAGAATGTCGAGCTGGCGCTGCTTTATCACAAGGTCGCCCCCGCCGAGCGCAAGGCGCGCGTGGATCGGGTGATGGACCGCGTCGGCATCGCGCACCGCGCCAAGCACCGCCCCAGCCAGCTTTCGGGCGGTCAGCAGCAGCGCGTCGCCGTCGCGCGCGCGCTCGTTGCCGAGCCCAAGCTCATTCTCGCCGACGAACCGACGGGCAACCTCGATACCCAGCATGGCGAGGAAGTGATGCACATGCTCCAGCAGCTCAACGTCGAAGGCTCGACCATCGTGATGGTCACGCACTCGCCCGCTCATGCCGATTATGCCGGCCGCGTCGTCAACATGCTCGACGGGCGCATCCTGCAGGAACATCGCCGCGCGGCCTGAAGGCGCGGCGGGAAAGCGGGATAGGGAAAGGAAAGACAAGTCATGTGGCGCAATTATCTGACCGTCGGGCTGCGGGCGCTGGCCAAGAGCCGGGTCTATGCCTTCATCAACATTTTCGGCCTGGCGGTCGGCATCGCGGCCTGCCTGATGATCCTGCTCTATGTCCGCTATGAAAGCAGCTACGACAAATGGCTGCCCGACAGCGACCGCGTCTATCAGTTCCAGAGCTATTACCGGAGCACAACAAGCTCGGACAGGTTCGACAATCAGGGCGTGCCTTATGTGACCAAGGCCGCGCTGCTCAAGGATTTCCCGCAGATCGAGACCGCCACCTATGTCGGCGGCGGCGTCTCCATCACCGTGCTCAACGACGGCCGCGCGATCGCGCCCGAAAACGCCTATCTGGTCGACAGCCCGTTCCTCGACGTGATCGAGCTGCCGATGCTGCACGGCGACCGCACGGCGCTGACGCGGCCGGGCAACGCCATATTGAGCGCGAGCGAGGCGACGCGCCTGTTCGGCAAGACGGACGTGGTGGGCCGGACGCTCAGCGTCATCGTGCTGGGGGTCAAGACCGACTATCGCATCACCGGCGTGTTCAGGGACCTGCCCAAGAACTCGCACATGGAATTCAACCTGCTGCTGCGCGCCGACATGCCCAGCCTCTACAAGCAGGCCAATAACGAGCCGTTTCTGACCCAGTGGGGCTGGACCGCCGGCTGGGTTTATACGAAGCTCAAGCCGGGCGCCGACGTCGCGCAGATCAACAGCCAGTTCGCGGCCTGGAAAAAGCGCAACATTCCCGACGAGACCGTCAACGGCCGCCGCTCCAACCAGGGCGACGGGCGCACCTATGCCCTCGTCAACATCCGCGACGTTCATCTCGGCGAAGCCCAGGGCTCGGCGATGACACCGGGCAACGACAAGACGACGATCGTCACCTTCTCGGTGATCGCGGTGCTGATCCTTGCCATGGCCTGCATCAACTTCACCAATCTCGCCACCGCGCGCGCCGGCCAGCGCGCACGCGAAGTCGCGCTGCGCAAGGTGCTGGGCGCGACGCGGGGCCAGCTCATCCTGCAGTTCCTCAGCGAATCCATTCTCCTCACCGCCATCGCCACTCTGGTCGCGCTGGCGCTCGCCGAGATCGCAATGCCCTGGTTCGCGCATTTCCTCGATGCCGACCTCGCCGTGCGCTATGTCGGCGCGGACGGGATCCTGCTTGCGGTCCTTGCGCTCGTCCTGATCGTCGGCGCGATCGGCGGCCTCTATCCTGGCTTCTATCTCTCGCGCTTCCAGCCCGCCCGCGTGCTGAAGGCGAACAAGTCTGCTTCGGAAGCCGAGGGATCGGGCCGGCTGCGCAGCATCCTGGTGGTCGTGCAGTTCGCCGTGTCGATCGGTCTGATGGCCTGCACCGCCGTAATCTACAGCCAGACGGTCTATGCCCGCTCGCTTGACCCCGGCTACAAGCGCGACGGGCTGCTACAGGTCTTCGGCATGGGCTCGTCCAGGCTCCAGGGCCGGCAGGACGAACTGATCCGCGCCATTCTCGCCGTTCCCGGCGTCGAATCCGCCGGCAGGACGGGAATCGGCGTCAACACCGGCAATACGTCGAGCACCACCGTCGACCTTCCGGGCCACAGCGATCCGATCGAAATCGGCATCTACCCCGTCGATGCCGGCTATTTCCCGACCATGGAGATTCGCACCGTCGCCGGCCGCATCTTCGATGCGAACCGGCTGATGGACGACCAGACCACGCCCGACAAGCGCGATGAGGCGGTGGAAAGGGCGCTGACGGCGCGCGGCGCGAATATCGTCATCAACCAGTCCGCCGTGAAGCGGCTCGGCTTCGCCAGCGCGCAGGATGCGGTCGGCAAGGTCGTGGAATATGATCGCGGTCCCGAGGATGGCGGCGTCATGCGCCTCAACGTCGTCGGCGTCGTGGCGGACTCCCGCTTCCGCAGCGTTACCCGGCCGATCGAGCCGATCATGTTCTATGTCCAGAAGAACGCGACCAACTGGCTGATGGTGCGCTATCATGGCAATCCGGCGCAGGTGCGCGCGGGGGTTGAGCAGGTCTGGCGCCGTTTTGCGGCGGAGGTGCCGTTCGACGCCGAATTCAGCGACGCGATCATGGCGCGCACCTACAAGCGCGTCGACGCCCGCGCCCAGATGTTCGCCATCTTTGCGCTGCTCGCGGTGGTGATCGGCTGCCTCGGCCTGTTCGGTCTCGCCGCTTTCACCGCGGAACGGCGGACCAAGGAGATCGGTATTCGCAAGGTGCTGGGCGCCCGCACGCGCGACATCATCCGGCTGCTCGTCTGGCAGTTCAGCCGGCCGGTGCTGATCGCCAATATCATTGCCTGGCCGGTGGCCTGGTGGGTGATGCGCAACTGGCTGAACAGCTTCGATGCGCGCGTCGGGCTTGGCCCCACGCCGTTCGTCGCGGCGGGGATATTGGCGCTCGCTATCGCCGTTGCGACGATCGCCGGCCACGCCTGGCGCGTCGCCCGCGCTAACCCGATCAACGCGCTGCGCTACGAATAAGCCCTTCCCGTCATTGCGAGGCGGCGCAGCCGACGAAGCAATCCAGAACGATGCCGGGCATCGGGCTGGATTGCTTCGGCCCACGGCCTCGCAAGGACGGGAGCCTTGCCCTCAATCGCGCGACGACGGGCCGTAGTAGATGCCGTTGAACAGATATTTGAACGTCGCATAAGGCTGGCCGCGCTGGGTGACTTCGGGCCCGAGCAGATAGACATGGCCCTTGCCGAGCGGCGCGTCGACGATCGCGGTCGTGCCGTTCAGCACCTTCTGGCCCCATGCCCAGCCCGAAATCAGCGCATCGTCGCTGTCGAACCACGTCACCTTGCGCGCCGTGCCACCGTCGGCAAGGCGGAAGACCGGGCTGTTATAGTAGAAGAGCTTCACATCGGCCGGCACGCCATAGGCGATCGGGTCCGAAGGATCGGTCTTCGCCGCCAGGATCGATCCCGGGATATAGAATTTGGTCGAAGGCAGCGGCTTCGCCTTGCCGTCCTTGTCGGTGAAGGTCAGCGCGTCGGTCACCGGCAGGCCGATATCCGGCCCGATCTTCGCGGCATTGCCCACCGCGATCACCGTGCCGCCCGCCTTGGCGAAGGCCGCGATCTGCGGATAGCTCATCTCCTTGCTGACCTTGCCCAGCATCGCGCGATATTCGGCCGGCAATTCCTCGGCCTTGGGCTGGCGCCAGCCGCGCCCGATCACGTCGCTCTGCAGGATGATCACGTCATATTTCCTGTCGAGCCCGCCCTTGTCGATCTCCTGCGGGAAGACCTTGGTGTAGGGGAATTCATACTGGTCGAAGATCCAGCGCGTCCAGCCCGAGGCCATCGACCCGCCATAGACGTCGACCAGCCCGATCCGCACCGGCTTCACGGTCACGCTCTCGCCTGCGGGCTTCGCGTCGACGGCATAGGCGTCGATGCCCAGCGGGCCGACGCTCGCGGTCACCACCGATTTCGCGGCGGCGCTGGCCGGAATCCATAGCGCGCCCGGGGCCAGCGTCTGCCCCCCCGCCGTCACGCTGCTCTTCATCCAGTGGATGGCGACATGCGCCTTCAGCAGCCGGTTGGTGAGGATGAAGCTGTTGTTGGTCGCGTGGCTGACGACATAGCCCGCCTTGCCGTCGCCGATCACCTGCCCTGCGGGCGGCGTCATCTCGTCGGGAACGGGCGTGAAAGTCTGCGGGAAGGCGTCGAGCACGCGATCGAACTTCACGTTCATCTGCAGCGCCAGCGTATAGCCGGTGATGTCATAGGGCTTGAGCGGCGGGCCGCCCGGATAGGCGAAGTCCTGCGGATGATCCTGCGGCTCGAACATGTCGAGCACATGCGGGCGATAGGCCTGGTCGGCGCGCACCACGAAGGATCCGGCCGGATAGCTCTTGCCGCCGAAGCTGAAGGCGCTGTCGGCGCGCTGCACCTCGACCCCGCCCTTGATCAGCGCGTTGAGGAACTTGACCGTCGTCGGCATGTCGGGCTGCGCGTCGGCGGGGATGATGAAGGCGCGCGGCGCACGCGCCGCCGGGTCCTGCAGCACGCTCTTGTAGAGGCTGGCGTCGACCACCTTGGCGCCGCGATATTCGCCGTCGGCATCCTCGGGCGCCTTCAGCTTGGTCGCCGCCGCCTCGACTGCCGCGATCCGCTTGGGGGTGACGACCCAGCTGTCCTCGCTGCCCTTGGCGATCTGGTTCCGCCCCATGACATAGCGGTTGTAGAGCATCGTCTCGCGGTTGCGCGAGGCGAAGTCCATCACCGCGCGGTCCATCGACTTCACATAGTCGATCGACTGCTGGAAGTGCCAAGTCTGCGGGGCGATCGGCGCGGGGATGTCCTCGCGCGCCAGCTGGTTTTCGGGGACGAGCGGGATTTCCATCGGCGTCGGGTTGCCGATGATCTCGGTCAGGATGCCCAGCACATTGTGGAAATAGCCCATGGTGCGGACGCCGCCGTTGAACCAGGTCGAATAAGGCGCGCCCGATCGCATGATCGAACCCGGCTTGCCCTCGGCGATCAGTCGTCCGTGCATCTGCATCGCGAGCGTGTCGGTCTGGTTGATGACCAGCGGCTCGTAATTATAATTGAACGGGTCGCGGAAGGGCGGGATGAACACCACCGTTCCCACCGGCCCGGTCTGGTGCTCGTTGTAGATGATCTGCGGGAACCACTCGCGATAGGATGCGCGGTTCATGTTGGTCGTCTCGGGCTGGGTCGAGGCGTAGCTGTCGCGGTTGTTATCGTGGCCGACATATTTCTGGTACAGCGTCGGGATCGTGCTCGTGTTGCGCTTCTTCGGATCGGCGGGGCGCATATACCAGTTGGCGACCAGCTCCAGCCCGTCGGGATTGGCGAAGGGGAAGAGGATGATGTCGTCGTCCAGCAGGCGCAGCGTCTCGGCGTCGTTGCGCGTCAGCATCTCCTGGATGATCTGGATATGCGTCTGGGCGTTGACCACCTCGGTCGCGTGGAGGCCGGCGTCGATCCACACCATCGCCTTGCCCTCGGCGGCCAGCGCCCTGGCCTGATCGTCGGTCAGCCCCTTGGCGAGCGCCAGCTTCTTGGCGATCTCCTTGTAATGATCGAGCCTGGCGAGGTTCGCGGGCGACGAGACGATCGCCATATATTGCTCGCGCCCCTCGGCGGTCTTGCCGATGCTGATCAGCTTCATCCGGCTGCTCTCGCCTGCCACCTTCTTCAGCCAGGCGCTGATCTGCGTGTAGTTGGCGAGGAAATAGTCCGATCCGGGCTTGCCGCCGATGATCGTCTCGGGCGGCGTGATCGCGTCGCTGGTCGCGGGCGCGGCGGCGGCGAGCGGCGAGACGGCAAGCGTCAGCAAGGTGGTGGCGAGCAACAGGCGACGCATCGGCATTGACCCCTTTTTCGGATGCGCCGGCCCCGTCACCGGCGATCATTGATATCGGCGCGACATATCCGAAAGGATGACGCGCTTGTCCAACCCCAAAAGCATCTGCGAGAGGAGACCGGCAACATGGGAGTGAATGATGGCGAAGCTGGTCGGCATTTCGGGAAGCCTGCGCAAAGGCTCGTTCAACACCGCGCTGCTCCGCGCCGCCGTCACCCTCGCCCCCGAAGGCTCGACGATCGAGACCGCGACGATCAGAGGCATCCCGCTCTATGACGGCGATGTCGAGGCCGGGGGCTTCCCGCCCGCCGCCACCGCGCTCAAGGATGCGATTGCCGGCGCCGACGGCGTGCTCCTCGTCACCCCCGAATATAACAATTCGATCCCCGGCGTGTTCAAGAACGCGATCGACTGGGCGTCGCGCCCGCCCGCCGATGCCGCCCGCATCTTCGCCGGCCGGCCTTTCGCGGTGATCGGCGCCTCGCCCGGCCGCTTCGGCACCATCCTGTCGCAGGACGCCTGGCTCCCCGTCCTCCGCACATTGGGTGCGTTACTGTGGACCGGCGACCGGCTCATGGTCTCGTCGGCGACGGGCCTGTTCGACGCCGACGGCAATCTGACCGACTATGCTACGCGCAATCGGCTGCGCAAGTTCGTCGCCGGCTTCGCCGCCTTCGTCGACGCGCGCCGCTGACTCAGCTCGATCGCGTCGGATCGGTCATCGGGTCGGCCAGCTCGCGCGCACCGCGCTCGAAATAGGCCGGCAGCGATCCGGTCTGGCGCTCGATCAGCCGGTGGACCCTGGGCGGCCCCTCGCCCGAATGGAGCGCGCGCACATGCGCGGCGATATCGGCATCGTCTTTGGTGATGCGCTGGTTGTGCCGCAGATAATCGATCCATGTCGGCGTGTGATAGCGCTCCAGCCACAGCTCGGGGTCCTGCAGGTCACGCATCAGCGTCCAGTGCCGCGCGCCGTCGCGCCGCCGGATCCGCCGCCGCTCGGCCATGGCGTTGAGGAATTCGAGCACGTCTTCCGTGCGGATGCGATATTCGATGGTGACGACCACCGGCCCGCTGCGCGGCTCGACCGGCACGGCGATTTCGGGCGGCTTGAAGGCGCGCAGGGGCGCAAGGTCGATCTCGCGCAATTCGGGCAGGCGCAGCTTCAGCCCCATCAGCGCGCACAACCCCATCACCAGCGCCGCGCCGACGAGCGCCCCGGCAATCTCCCAGTCCTCGGCGATCAGCCCCCAGATCCAGCTGCCGACCGCCATGCCTCCGAACACCGCCGTCTGGTAAAGCGCCAGCGATCGCGCCACCACCCAGCGCGGCGAGAAAAGCTGCACCGTCACGTTGAAGGTCGACAGCGCCATCACCCAGCCCGCGCCGCAGATGGCGAGCATCGCCATGCTGAGCGGCAGCCAGGGGCTGAACGCCACCGCCGCGCTCGCCAGCCCGAAGGTCAGCGCGCACAGCCGCACCAGCGCCTCGCTCGACAGCCGGTCGCGCAGCCGCCCGCTGAGCAGCGCGCCGCCCACTGCCCCAAGCCCGAACGCACCGAGCAGCAAGCCGTAGGTCAGCGGTCCGCCGCCCAGCACTACCTTGGCGACAAGCGGGTTGAGCGCCGGCACCGCGCTCGCCGCGATGCCGAAAACCAGCGCGCGCGCCAGCACGCGCCCGATGTCGGGCGACATGGCGACATAGCGTATGCCCGCACCCATCGCCGTCGCCAGCCCCTCGGGGGGCAGGAGCCGGGCCTCGCGCGCCGGCCGCCATGTCGCCAGCACCACGACCAGCCCGACATAGCTGAGCGCATTGAAGCCGAAGGCCGCCGCCGCACCGGCCGCCGCGACGATCAGGCCGCCGATCGCCGGCCCCGTGCTGCGCGCGATGTTGAACCCCATCGAATTAAGCGCGACCGCGCCGGGCAGGTCGCCGCGCGGCACCATGTCGCCGACCGAGGCCTGCCAGGCCGGGCCGTTGAAGGCGGTGCCCACCCCGATCAGGAAAGTGAAGATCAGCAGCAGCCAGGGCGTTATCCAGCCGAGCAGCGCGAAGACCGAAAGCAGTGCCGACACGACGAGCATGAAGCCCTGCGCCCACAGCATCACCAGCCGCCGGTCCATATTGTCGGCGATCGCGCCGGCGACCAGCGACAGCAGCATGATCGGCAGCGTCGTCGATGCCTGCACCAGCGCGACATACATGGGAGAGGGGGCGATCCCGGTCATCATCCACGATGCGCCGACCGACTGGATCAGCCCCCCGAAATTGGACACGAGGCTCGCGATCCACACCGCGCGGAAGATCGGGTGGCGGAAGGGCGCAAGCGCGGACGGGCGCTGTGGCGGCGCGTGCGGGTCGGGCTCGCTCATATCTTCTCGATGCACCCGTGCAACGCAAAGGCCAAGCCGCGAGTTTGGTGATAATATCGATCATCGGGCTCGCCTCGTCTGAACGCCGCTTGTCGGTGGCGATCAGCCCCCGTTCATCCGGCGGGGCGCATTCGGGGCGCGTTACATATGCTCATGTTATGAGGTTGTTATGCGCAAGGCTCTTCTCGCCAGTCTCCTGGCCTTCGTCGCTCCGGTCGCCGTTTATGCCCAGCCGTCGCCGCCGCCCGGAACCACGCCCCCGCCGCCGGCCGCCGCGCAGCAGGGTTATGCCGCGCAACAGGGCTATTATGACGATCAGGCCTATGACGAGCGCGACGATTATGCGCGCGACCGGTTCAACGACGCGCAGGATCAGGGCAATTACGCGCAGGACCGCTCGATCGACGCACAGCAGCAATATCAGCGCGACCGCGATCAATATTATCGCGACCGCGCCGAATATGAGCGGTCGCGCGCCAACTATTATCGCAGCCGCGACGCTTATTATGACAGCTACGCGCCGCCGCCTCCCCCGCCCCCCGTCGCTTATGCACCGCCCCCGCCGCCTCCGCCGAGCGGTGTCGTCGTCGGCGGCACCTGGCGCGGTTCGGACGGGCGCACCTATTGCAAGCGTTCGGACGGGACGACCGGCCTGATCGTCGGCGGCGCGGGCGGCGCGCTCATCGGCCGCGCGATCGATGGCGGCCGCCACCGTGCGGTCGGCACGATCATCGGCCTCGCCGGCGGCGCGCTGCTCGGCAAGGCGGTCGAGCAGAACGCGTCCTGCCAGTAAGCGCATCCGCTCCGGGCGCCGAACCCGAAAATCGTTACGGGCTCATGCAACCGGATGCAGGTTCGCGGTGTTGGGTTGCTGGGAACGTAACTGGAGGAACTCAATGATGCGCAAGCTCATTCTCGCTTTGTCGATCGCAACGATGCTCGCGCCGACCGCGCCCGCCTTCGCGCAGCCGCCTTATGGCCGCGACCCGGGCTATGATCGCGGCTACGACCGTGGCGGCTATGATCGCTATGGCCGCTATCGCGAGCCGCGCCGCATCGGGCGCAACGACCATGTCTGGCGCGGGCGTGACGGCCGCTATTATTGCAAGCGCGACAATGGCACGACCGGCCTGATAATCGGCGCGGCGGCCGGCGCGCTCCTCGGCCGTGCGGTCGATGGCGGGCGCGACAAGACGCTCGGCACCATCCTCGGCGGCGTCGGCGGCGGCCTGCTCGGCAAGTCGATCGACAGCGGCGATCTCAAGTGCCGCTGATCTGAAAGCCCGTTTGAGATCGGGCTCCAAGCGCAGTGGGGGGGGGGGGGGGGGGGGGGGGGGGGGGGGGGGGGGGGGGGGGGGGGGGGGGGGGGGGGGGGGGGGGGGGGGG